>NZ_MIIV01000158.1:0-4446 GCF_001743015.1 Shigella sp. FC1567 | reverse complement strand
ACACTGGAGCGTCTTCTGAGCCTGCTGTCGGCCTTTGAGGTCGTGGTATGGATGACGGATGGCTGGCCGCTGTATGAATCACGCCTGAAGGGAAAGCTGCACGTTATCAGCAAGCGTTACACTCAGCGCATTGAGCGACATAATCTGAATCTGAGACAACATCTGGCAAGGCTGGGACGGAAGTCACTGTCGTTCTCAAAATCGGTGGAGCTGCATGACAAGGTCATCGGGCATTATCTGAACATAAAACACTATCAGTAAGTTGGAGTCATTACCCAAGATCGATAGTATCCATGCTGACCTCATTTCCCCTTAACGCCGGGGTAGCGGAACAAAAACCTGCTGCATAGTTATTAAAGTTGAACCCTGCCGTCATGTTCTTACGCCTCGGGCTGGCTACTTAACCCCTGACCACTGCCTGGTAACTCGAAGTATTGCCCTGCATTCTGTGGGGCGGGGTGGGTGGCAGGTATATAATGTACTTTGCGTTCATTGTTGTAAAGTGCTTATGGTACATTTTGTGTGTAAAAAAATGAGATGGGATAAAGTGAAGCACAAACCCGGAGGAAGGCGCTACCGGATTTATGCTGGTTTAAGAGGCTTTTTGTTTTTTCTTTCGTGCTAACTCTTCGTAAATTGCATTGTACTTCTGTTTTTTCTCTTCAAGAGTTTTTAAAAGTTCATCTGTCTCACTGTCAGGGAGCTCGTCCAGAAGGTCAATGATGATTTTTTGTCTTGGATTTAACTCCTGATAGAAACGTACCTGTCCACTTTCTTCTGTATCCTCTCCCAAAAGATAGGTTGGTGTTGTTCCTATTAGTGTTGCTAATTCCCTTAATTTCTCCCGGCGAGGAATTGTTTCGCCATTAAACCATTTGCTAACCGCTTTTGGTGTTAATTTCATTCGACGGGCAATTTCTGCCTGCCTTCCATGTTGTTCATAACCAGCGTTTTCACAGGCTAGCGCAAGCCTACTGGCGAACTCTTTACGCGCTTTATCTTCATGAACCATAAGTTCAATGATATTCGCTCTTGAATGTACTGTCAGTTCTGTTATGGCATGTACTCAAAGTTCACATTGTGAGGGTGATATGAACCAGAAAACACTTGAAGATGTAATCAAAACTGTTCGCGTTGCTGTTGTGGCCGACGTTTGTGGTGTCAGCCAAAGAGCAATCTATAAATGGATGGATAACGGAAAATTGCCTCGCACAGAATATACCGGCGAAACAAATTACGCTGAAAAAATCGCTCTTGCATCAAACGGATTATTTTCTGCCGATGCAATTTTAACTATTGGCAGGAATAAAACTACTACGAAAAAGCTGATGGGAGTTGATTCATGAAAATCAAGCATGAACACATCCGCATGGCGATGAATGCCTGGGCGCATCCGGACGGCGAAAAAGTACCGGCTGCGAAAATTACCAAAGCGTATTTCGAGCTGGGAATGACGTTCCCGGAACTGTATGACGACAGCCATCCGGAAGCCCTGGCTCGCAATACTCAGAAAATTTTCCGCTGGGTGGAGAAAGACACCCCTGATGCGCTTAAAAAAATTCAGGCGTTGTTACCAGCTATCGAAAAAGCAATGCCACCTCTGCTGGTGGCCCGAATGCGCAGCCATAGCTCAGCCTATTTTCGGGAACTAGTGGAGACGCGGGAACGACTGGTGAGAGACGCTGATGATTTTGTCGCAGTGGCGATCGCTGGTTTCAACCAGATGAATCGTGGTGGCCCTGCAGGAAATATTGTGGCTGTGCATTGACTCGCAATATTCATACCGGATCACTTCCGGCAATTTGTGAGTAAAAAGATTCGGTATCAAAAGAGGTGAGTATGGCTAACGCCTGGCTCAGATTATGGCATGACATGCCAAATGACCCTAAGTGGCGAACAATTGCCAGGGTGTCAGGGCAGCCAATTGCAACAGTGATGGCAGTGTATATCCACCTCCTGGTGAGCGCGTCACGAAATGTCACGCGAGGTCACATTGATGTCACGACAGAAGATTTGGCAAGTGCGCTCGACGTGACAGAAGAGGTAATTGATTCAATTTTGCAGACGATGCAGGGGCGGGTACTTGATGGTGATTTAATCACTGGATGGGAAAAACGCCAGGTGCTGAAAGAGGACAACGGCAATATTTCGCAAACCGCAAAATCTCCTGCAGAGCGCAAGAGGGCGCAGCGAGAGAGGGAAAGAAAGCGGGAACAAAATGGCGATTGTCACGGCGCGTCACGATATGTCACGCACATGTCACGACGAGTCACGACAGATAAAGATACAGATAAAGATACAGATCAAGAAGATCAAAACACTATGGTCCATGGCGTAAAAAACGCCACGAACCAGGCAGGGGATGTTCAGACCGTCAATCCTGGTCAGCCAGCAGGCACGACACCGGAAGCCGATTCAGCGTATGCGCTGAAAGCCGATTCGGGCGCTGTGCAGCAGGCGATGACCGCAAGTCCGGAGCAATCACACCAACTGCAGCAGCCTGAAGCCGATTCCGCCATTCAGCGGGAAGCCGATCGGGTAGTCCCGGAAAACACCGGGCAGTCTGTGGGACGAGTGGATTATCCGGATGTGTTCGAACAGGTCTGGCGGGAGTACCCGTTGCGTGCCGGGGCAAACCCGAAGAAATCCGCTTTCAGTGCCTGGAAGGCCAGATTACGCGAGGGGGTGCCACCAGAGGCCATGCTGGATGGCGTGAGGCGTTACGCAAGATACCTGGCGGCTACCGGGAAAACGGGAACGGAATTTGTTCAGCGAGCGACGACGTTTTTTGGACCGGACCGGAATTTTGAGAACCCCTGGTTGCTCCCGGTAAGCGGCACGAACAACCAGCGTTGTGTGAATCATATTTCTGAACCGGATAACGAAATTCCGCCGGGCTTCAGGGGGTAAGTGTTAATTTCTGGTCATGAGGTAATTTTCAGGAGGGCTTGTGGCAAAAGTTTTTACACAAGAAGAGCGGGAAAAAATTAAAGGGCAGGTTCTTGAACTCGTACGCCAGAGTGGGCGCGAGACGTTACGACAACTGGAAGCTAAAACTGGGGCAACAAGATATCTGATGAGCGTTCTGGCCAGAGAGCTGGTTGCCAGTGGCGATGTATACAACTCTGGTTACGGGTTATTCCCGTCTGAACAGGCGCGTAAGGACTGGCAAAATGCCCGTAAAAAGCTCTCAAGGGCAAAGCTGAAGAAACCATCTGCGGTTGATCCGGACCTTATCTGGTCATTACCTGACGGAGAAATACGTCGCTACGACAGTCGCCTAAACATAATCTGTCGCGAGTGCCGGAAGAGCGAAGTTATGCAGCGCATATTGTCGTTTTATCAGGGTAATTTTCAGGAGGTGATGGCGTGAGGGTGAGAGTCTATATCGCCGGTCCAATGACCGGGTATAAAAATTTCAACCGTGAGGCGTTTCACAATGCGGAAGAGGAACTGAAACGGGAAGGGCATACCGTCTTAAACCCGGCAGTACTTCCGGACGGGCTGACACAGCCGCAGTACATGGATATCTGCATGGCGATGATTCGTTGTGTGGATGCGATTTACATGCTGAAAGGCTGGCAGCGGTCAGCAGGCGCTAAGGCAGAACTGGCGCTGGCGGAGAAACTGGGGCATGCGGTGATTTTTCAGGAGACAGCCAGTGTGCAAGACTAATTACCAGGCATTACGTGAACGTTATTCACCAATTCAGGTGCCGGAATGTCCTGTTTGTGGCGATGAAATGTCGATACAGCGCATATTTTCCAGAACGCATATTGTGTATGCCTGCACAGGTGAGGGGGATGATGGATATTTTAAAACTGGTCGAACTTTTGCGGATGAGCATTACCTGAAATCGCGCGTAACCGTCGTTGATGTTAGCGCTCCTGACGTACTGGCTTTACTGAAAGAGCTGGAAGTTAAAGACAAACGCATTGCAGAATTGACAGATGCGCTTACACAAATGATTAATGCGCACAAAACCACAATTCGTTTTGGTCATGAACGCATAACTGAATGTGGTGGTGATTGCGACTCGCCGGAAAAGATGATTTCAGAAAATCCGGATATCAGAATGGCAGAGGCTGTTTTGAGAGCAGGAATAAAAACTGAATAATTAAATTTAGCACAGCAAATAAAATTTAATCCTTAACCGGAGGGATTTCTGCACCCTCAGAACATCAGGAGGCCGCCTGAGGTAATGACTCCAACTTACTGATAGTGTTTTATGTTCAGATAATGCCCGATGACCTTGTCATGCAGCTCCACCGATTTTGAGAACGACAGTGACTTCCGTCCCAGCCTTGCCAGATGTTGTCTCAGATTCAGATTATGTCGCTCAATGCGCTGAGTGTAACGCTTGCTGATAACGTGCAGCTTTCCCTTCAGGCGTGATTCATACAGCGGCCAGCCATCCGTCATCCATACCACGACCTCAAAGGCCGA
>NZ_MIIV01000157.1:0-4449 GCF_001743015.1 Shigella sp. FC1567 | reverse complement strand
TCGGCCTTTGAGGTCGTGGTATGGATGACGGATGGCTGGCCGCTGTATGAATCACGCCTGAAGGGAAAGCTGCACGTTATCAGCAAGCGTTACACTCAGCGCATTGAGCGACATAATCTGAATCTGAGACAACATCTGGCAAGGCTGGGACGGAAGTCACTGTCGTTCTCAAAATCGGTGGAGCTGCATGACAAGGTCATCGGGCATTATCTGAACATAAAACACTATCAGTAAGTTGGAGTCATTACCAGCGTTTTACCACCATCATGAAAGAAAATGGCCTGAAGGCGAACAGCCTCTGTGTTGAGATCACTGAAACCGTGATCGAGCGAATTAATGAACATTTTTATCTCAATATTGAACAACTGCGTAAACAAGGGGTACGGATATCGATTGATGACTTTGGCACCGGTTTGTCAAACCTGAAACGTTTTTATGAAATTAATCCAGACAGCATAAAGGTGGACTCGCAATTTACCGGCGATATTTTCGGTACTGCGGGAAAAATTGTGCGCATTATTTTCGATCTGGCACGCTATAACCGGATCCCGGTGATTGCGGAAGGCGTAGAGAGCGAAGACGTTGCACGCGAATTAATTAAATTAGGATGTGTTCAGGCTCAGGGGTATCTGTACCAGAAACCTATGCCATTCTCCGCCTGGGATAAAAGTGGAAAATTAGTAAAAGAGTAGTTTACGTATGTCCAGAATCAATAAGTTCGTACTTACAGTCAGTCTGCTGATTTTTATCATGATTTCAGCAGTTGCCTGCGGGATCTACACTCAAATGGTAAAGGAACGGGTGTATAGCCTGAAACAGTCCGTTATTGATACTGCTTTTGCGGTGGCAAATATTGCTGAATATCGGCGTAGCGTGGCAATTGATCTTATCAACACGCTAAATCCCACTGAGGAACAGCTGTTGGTTGGTTTGCGCACAGCTTACGCCGACTCGGTTTCCCCCTCTTATTTGTACGATGTCGGTCCTTATCTGATTTCCAGTGACGAATGTATTCAGGTAAAGGAGTTCGAGAAAAATTATTGTGCAGATATTATGCAGGTTGTGAAGTATCGACATGTCAAAAATACAGGGTTTATCTCTTTTGACGGTAAAACCTTCGTCTATTACCTCTATCCGGTAACTCACAATCGTAGTCTGATATTTTTGCTTGGTCTGGAGCGTTTTTCTTTACTGTCAAAATCGCTGGCGATGGACAGCGAGAACCTGATGTTCTCTCTATTTAAGAACGGTAAACCGGTGACCGGTGATGAATATAATGCTAAAAACGCCATCTTCACCGTTTCGGAAGCGATGGAGCACTTCGCCTATTTGCCGACCGGATTGTACGTATTTGCGTATAAAAAAGATGTTTATTTGCGGGTCTGTACATTGATTATTTTCTTTGCCGCATTGGTGGCTGTGATATCGGGTGCCAGTTGCCTCTATCTGGTACGCAGAGTGATTAATCGTGGTATTGTGGAGAAAGAAGCCATCATTAATAACCATTTTGAACGCGTACTGGATGGCGGGCTTTTCTTTTCGGCTGCCGATGTCAAAAAACTCTACAGTATGTATAACTCGGCGTTCCTGGACGACCTGACCAAAGCAATGGGCAGAAAATCCTTTGACGAAGATTTAAAAGCGCTGCCGGAAAAAGGCAGTTATTTGTGCCTGTTTGACGTCGATAAATTCAAAAACATTAACGACACCTTCGGTCATTTGCTGGGCGATGAAGTGTTGATGAAAGTGGTGAAAATCCTTAAATCACAGATCCCGGTAGATAAAGGTAAAATCTACCGCTTCGGCGGTGACGAATTTGCGGTGATTTATACGGGTGGAACGCTGGAAGAGTTGCTATCGATTCTAAAAGAAATCGTTCATTTCCAGGTGGGAAGCATTAATTTAAGTACCAGTATCGGTGTAGCGCATTCAAATGAATGTACCACCGTCGAACGCTTGAAAATGCTGGCGGATGAGCGGCTGTATAAGAGTAAGAAAAACGGCAGGGCTCAGATTAGCTGGCAGTAATCATTATTCGCAGGCCGGACAAATGATTTTGCCCGGCCTGAATTAATTAAACCCGGCTACCCCACAAATCGTACTCATCGGCGTGCTCGACTTTCACACGCAGGATATCACCCGGCTTAACGTTGGTTTCACCATTGAGATAAACCGCGCCGTCGATTTCCGGTGCATCTGCCATGCTGCGACCAATCGCGCCTTCTTCGTCCACTTCGTCGATAATCACCAGAATTTCACGGCCCACTTTCTCTTGCAGGCGCTCGGCGGAAATCTGCTGCTGCAGCTGCATGAAACGGTTCCAGCGTTCTTCTTTAACTTCTTCCGGAACCTGGTCAGGCAGGGCATTGGCGTCTGCACCTTCAACCGGGCTGTATTTAAAGCAGCCAACGCGATCCAGACGCGCTTCTTTCAGGAAGTCGAGTAGCATCTGGAAATCTTCTTCTGTCTCGCCAGGGAAGCCGACAATAAAGGTTGAGCGTAGGGTCAGTTCCGGGCAGATTTCGCGCCACTGTTTGATGCGCGCCAGTTGGCGATCTACAGAACCCGGACGCTTCATCAGTTTGAGAATGCGCGGGCTGGCGTGCTGCAACGGAATGTCCAGATACGGCAGGATTTTGCCTTCTGCCATCAGTGGGATGACGTCGTCCACATGCGGATAAGGGTAAACGTAGTGCAGACGTGTCCAGATCCCCAGTTTCGATAACTGTTCGCACAGGCTGACCATGCTGGTTTTTACCGGCTCGCCGTTGTGGAAGCCAGTACGATGTTTAACATCAACGCCATAGGCGGAAGTATCCTGCGAGATCACCAGAATCTCTTTAACGCCCGCATCTACCAGACGTTTCGCTTCACTTAACACTTCGCCAATCGGACGGCTCACCAGGTCGCCGCGCATAGACGGAATAATGCAGAAGGTGCAGCGGTGATTACAGCCTTCCGAAATTTTCAGATAGGCATAATGACGCGGCGTCAGTTTCACACCTTGTTCTGGCACCAGGCTCAGGAATGGGTTGTGTTTCGGTTTTGGCACGTAGTGATGAACGTGCTCCAGAACCTGCTCATAGCTATGAGGCCCGGTGATTTCCAGCACTTTCGGGTGGACTTCGCGGATCTGATCTTCTTTTGCCCCCAGACAACCGGTCACAATTACCTTGCCGTTTTCATTCAACGCTTCACCAATGGCTTCCAGTGATTCTTGTACCGCGCTGTCAATAAAGCCGCAGGTGTTGACGATCACCATGTCCGCATCGTCATAGCTCGGTACCACGTCATAACCTTCAGTGCGGAGTTCGGTGAGAATACGCTCTGAATCGACAAGGTTTTTCGGACAGCCAAGGGAAACAAAGCCGATTTTCGGCTGGGGAGTTACTTTGCTCATAGCTTAAAAAATATTCAGTTACAGGAAAGGTCAGGGCAGGGATTCTACAGAGTTCTGGATAAAATTTGTATCGCAATCTCATTCGCTGGCGGAGGCGAAGGAAATGTAAATTTTGTTAATTCGGCGTGAAGAATTGATCCTGGACAGCATTTTGCTCAAAAAATAGCCATACTATTTAATTGCAACAAGGCTGGAAAGAGGAGGATCGAAGTATGTTCGTTGACAGACAGCGAATCGATCTGCTGAACCGGTTGATCGACGCACGCGTTGACCTCGCTGCATACGTGCAACTGAGGAAGGCAAAAGGATACATGTCCGTCAGCGAAAGCAATCATCTACGAGATAACTTTTTTAAACTGAATCGCGAACTGCACGATAAATCGCTGCGGTTGAATCTTCATCTGGATCAGGAAGAGTGGAGTGCTCTTCATCATGCTGAAGAAGCATTAGCGACAGCCGCAGTATGTTTGATGAGTGGGCACCATGATTGCCCGACTGTTATTACCGTCAACGCCGATAAGCTTGAAAATTGTCTGATGAGCTTAACGCTGAGTATCCAGAGCCTGCAGAAGCACGCCATGCTTGAGAAGGCCTGAAAACTAAGGGGGAGAAAGCGTCTCCCCCTTCATGTTTAAGTTTTTGTAAAAATGAATTTGTTATCTCCTCCACTGACTACGCTTTAAGCCAGAGTCAATCCGGAGGCGTTATGGATTTGCCCCTATATTTCCAGACATCTGTTATCACTTAACCCATTACAAGCCCGCTGCCGCAGATATTCCCGTGGCGAGCGATAACCCAGCGCACTATGCGGATGCCATTCGTTATAATGCTCGAACGCCTCTGCAAGGTTCTTTGCTGCCGTTAACCCGTCTGGTTTGGGCATGATACTGATGTAGTCACGCTTTATCGTTTTCACGAAGCTCTCTGCTATTCCGTTACTCTCCGGACTCCGCACCGCCGTGTTCTTCGGTTCAAGTCCCAACATCCGGGCGAACTGGCGTGTTTCATTAGCCCGGTAGCATGAACCATTATCCGTCAGCCACTCCACT
>NZ_MIIV01000156.1:0-4490 GCF_001743015.1 Shigella sp. FC1567 | reverse complement strand
CTAATCCACCACTCTGATCGAGGTTCACAGTACTGCGCATACGATTACCGGGTCATACAGGAGCAGTCTGGTCTGAAAACATCAATGTCGCGTAAAGGTCACTGTTACGACAACGCTCCGATGGAAAGCTTCTGGGGAACGCTGAAAAATGAGAGCCTGAGCCACTATCGTTTTAATAACCGGGATGAAGCCATCTCAGTAATACGGGAATACATTGAGATTTTCTACAATCGTCAGCGTCGTCACTCTCGTCTGGGGAATATCTCCCCGGCAGCCTTCAGGGAAAAATATCATCAGATGGCTGCTCAAAAAAAGAACAAATGGTAGTGTCCGCTATTGCCAGTACACCTCATTATCCTTCGCTTGCTCCACATACCCCTTCTTCACCTTCTCCGCAATCAGCTTAAGCTCCGCTTTTGCCGCTGCCGCAGCATCTGAAAAACTTTTTATCTGGCTTTGCCCTTTGGTGCCAACTTTTCCCCAACTGATATGCAACTCGTTTCCCTGTTGCTCAACTGCCCAGAATTTATGTGATTTTTCGTCCTGATAGATAAAGTGTCTCATTCTGCATCCCTGTAATTTTATCCAGTTGAATGCAGATGCTACCAGTATTTATGCGGGTTAGAGAGAGACAAAATCGCAAGAAAACAACTTTAGGAATTTATAAAGAAAAGGCGCTGTCGATGCAGCGCCTTGAAGGGGGATTATTTCACCTGATGACCCGGTTTAGCACCGGCATCCGGGCTTAGCAGGAAAATATCTTTCCCGCCAGGACCGGCAGCCATCACCATGCCTTCAGAGATACCGAAGCGCATTTTACGTGGTGCTAGGTTAGCCACCATAATGGTGTGACGACCAATCAGTGCCTGCGGATCCGGGTAAGCAGAACGAATACCGGAGAAGACATTGCGTTTTTCACCGCCGAGATCCAGCGTCAGGCGCAGCAGTTTGTCAGAACCTTCAACAAACTCTGCGTTTTCAATCAGCGCCACGCGCAGGTCAACTTTAGCGAAGTCGTCAAAGGTGATGGTTTCCTGAATCGGATCATCTGCCAGCGGGCCAGTTACCGGCGCGGCAGCGGCTTTTACTTCTTCTTTAGAGGCTTCCACCAGTGCTTCAACCTGCCTCATATCGATGCGGTTATACAGCGCCTTGAACGGATTCACTTTGTGGCCCAGCAGCGGTTGCTGGATACCATCCCAGGTCAGTTCCGTATTGAGGAATGCTTCTGCACGCTCGGTCAGTTTCGGCAGTACCGGCTTCAGGTAAGTCATCAGCACGCGGAACAGGTTGATGCCCATTGAGCAAATTGCCTGCAGGTCGGCATCGCGGCTTTCCTGTTTCGCCACCACCCACGGAGCCTGTTCATCGACATAGCGGTTAGCCAGATCAGCCAGCGCCATGATTTCGCGCACGGCTTTACCAAATTCACGGCTTTCCCACGCTTCACCAATCACTTCAGCGGCATCAGTGAAGGTTTTGTACAACTGCGGGTCAGCCAGTTCGCTTGCCAGCACGCCGTCAAAACGCTTGTTGATAAAGCCCGCATTACGGGAGGCCAGGTTAACCACTTTGTTAACGATATCGGCATTCACACGCTGAACGAAATCTTCCAGGTTGAGATCGATATCATCGATGCGCGAAGAGAGTTTCGCAGTGTAGTAGTAACGCAGGCTGTCTGCGTCAAAATGATTCAGCCAGGTGCTGGCTTTAATAAAGGTGCCGCGAGACTTGGACATCTTCGCGCCGTTCACCGTCACATAGCCATGAACAAACAGGTTGGTCGGCTTGCGGAAGTTGCTGCCTTCCAGCATGGCAGGCCAGAACAGGCTGTGGAAGTAAACGATATCTTTACCGATGAAGTGGTACAGCTCGGCGGTGGAGTCTTTCTTCCAGTATTCATCGAAGCTTACGCTGTCGCCGCGCTTGTCGCACAGATTCTTGAAAGAACCCATGTAGCCAATCGGTGCGTCCAGCCAGACGTAGAAATATTTGCCCGGCGCGTTCGGAATTTCAAAACCGAAGTAAGGTGCGTCGCGGGAGATATCCCACTGTTGCAGGCCAGATTCAAACCACTCCTGCATTTTGTTTGCCACCTGCTCCTGCAACGCATCGCTGCGGGTCCATGCCTGCAACATTTCGCTGAAAGAGGGCAGATCAAAGAAGAAGTGTTCAGAATCACGCATTACCGGGGTAGCGCCAGAAACCACCGATTTCGGCTCGATCAGTTCAGTCGGGCTGTAGGTCGCGCCGCAGACTTCGCAGTTATCGCCGTATTGATCCGGGGATTTACATTTCGGGCAGGTGCCTTTCACAAAACGGTCCGGCAGGAACATGCCTTTTTCCGGATCGTACAGCTGAGAGATGGTGCGGTTTTTAATAAAACCGTTTTCTTTCAGGCGAGAGTAGATAAGTTCTGACAACTGGCGGTTCTCTTCGCTGTGTGTCGAGTGATAGTTGTCATAGCTGATGTTAAAGCCTGCGAAATCAGTCTGATGCTCCTGACTCATTTCGCCAATCATCTGCTCCGGGGTGATACCAAGCTGCTGAGCTTTCAGCATGATCGGTGTACCGTGGGCATCGTCGGCGCAGATGAAGTTGACCTCGTGGCCGCGCATTCGCTGGTAACGGACCCAGACATCAGCCTGGATGTGCTCCAGCATATGGCCGAGGTGGATTGAGCCGTTAGCGTACGGCAGTGCGCACGTCACCAGAATTTTCTTCGCGACTTGAGTCATAGTAGGCATTACTTCTTAATAGTGAAAAGGGGTTAGATAGTACCAAATGGGAAAATGTTAAGTAAGTACTTCTCTATATTCTTCAGGTAAACTATCAGCTGATGGTTTATCTATACAAAAAAGGAGTCGGGATGAACGAACAATCCCAGGCCAAATCACCAGAAGCCTTGCGCGCAATGGTCGCCGGGACACTGGCCAATTTTCAGCACCCAACCCTGAAGCATAACCTCACCACGCTGAAAGCGTTGCACCATGTCGCCTGGATGGACGACACGTTGCATGTGGAACTGGTTATGCCATTCGTCTGGCATAGCGCGTTTGAAGAGTTAAAAGAGCAATGTAGCGCCGAACTGCTGCGTATCACCGGGGCGAAAGCTATCGACTGGAAACTGTCGCACAATATCGCCACCTTAAAACGCGTGAAGAATCAGCCGGGTATTAATGGTGTGAAGAACATCATTGCGGTCAGTTCCGGTAAAGGCGGCGTGGGTAAATCCTCCACGGCGGTAAACCTGGCGCTGGCACTGGCGGCGGAAGGGGCGAAAGTCGGCATTCTGGACGCCGATATCTACGGCCCATCAATTCCCACCATGCTGGGCGCAGAAAATCAGCGTCCAACTTCGCCGGACGGTACCCATATGGCACCGATTATGTCTCATTGCCTGGCAACCAATTCAATTGGTTATCTGGTCACTGACGACAATGCGATGGTGTGGCGTGGACCGATGGCGAGCAAGGCGTTAATGCAGATGTTGCAGGAAACCTTGTGGCCGGATCTCGACTATCTGGTGCTTGATATGCCGCCAGGCACCGGTGACATTCAATTGACGCTGGCGCAAAACATTCCAGTAACTGGTGCAGTCGTGGTCACCACCCCGCAGGACATCGCGTTGATCGATGCGAAAAAAGGCATTGTGATGTTCGAGAAAGTCGAGGTTCCGGTGCTTGGTATTGTCGAGAACATGAGTGTGCATATTTGCAGTAACTGTGGTCACCATGAACCGATTTTCGGTACCGGTGGTGCAGAGAAACTGGCTGAAAAATACCACACACAGCTGCTGGGGCAGATGCCGTTACACATCTCCTTACGTGAGGATCTCGATAAAGGCACGCCAACGGTTATCAGCCGTCCGGAGAGCGAATTTACCGCTATCTACCGCCAGCTGGCTGACCGCGTTGCAGCTCAGCTCTACTGGCAGGGTGAAGTCATTCCAGGCGAGATTTCCTTCCGCGCGGTCTAACGCCTATTAACCATTCTGGTTATTCTTCATACACCGCAGAGATGTTACATTGATGCGGTGTATTAGTTTTTGCCGCATTAATGAACACTTATTTAATACTGCGAATATTCTGCGGACCTTCGTCCGAAACTCTACAAAGTCGATTGATCATGAACCGCCCCGGGAATCCTGGAGACTAAACTTCCTGAGAAAGAGGTAAACAGGATGACTAAAAATACTCGTTTTTCCCCCGAAGTCCGTCAGAGGGCGATTCGTATGGTTCTGGAAAGTCAGGGCGAATATGACTCACAGTGGGCGGCAATTTGTTCCATTGCCCCAAAGATTGGCTGTACACCGGAGACTCTGCGTGTCTGGGTACGCCAGCATGAGCGGGATACCGGAGGCGGTGATGGCGGGCTCACCACCGCTGAACGTCAGCGTCTGAAAGAGCTGGAACGTGAAAATCGTGAACTGCGCCGCAGTAACGATATCCTTCGCCAGGCTTCCGCTTATTTTGCGAAGGCGGAGTTCG
>NZ_MIIV01000155.1:0-34558 GCF_001743015.1 Shigella sp. FC1567 | reverse complement strand
TGGCTGTTTTACGCGTATGACAGGATACGGAGGACGGTTGTGGCGCACGTCTTCGGTGAACGCACTCTGGCCACACTGGAGCGTCTTCTGAGCCTGCTGCCGGCCTTTGAGGTCGTGGTATGGATGACGGATGGCTGGCCGCTGTATGAATCACGCCTGAAGGGAAAGCTGAACGTTATCAGCAAGCGTTACACTCAGCGCATTGAGCGACATAATCTGAATCTGAGACAACATCTGGCAAGGCTGGGACGGAAGTCACTGTCGTTCTCAAAATCGGTGGAGCTGCATGACAAGGTCATCGGGCATTATCTGAACATAAAACACTATCAGTAAGTTGGAGTCATTACCCTTGCAGCTCGCTACTCACCGGGCTGTTATCCGGGTTAGCGGGCATAACATCGGTCATATATTTCCACCAACGTTGGCAAACATCAGTACTGGCTACCGCATTCCACCGTTCTTCAGATTCAATCTCTACCGTGGCAAACAGCAGATTACGCGCTTTGTCGAGGTAAATGGCGTAGTTATGCGCACCGTGAGATTTCAACACTGCTTCCAGTTCCGGCCAGATGGGGTTATGCCGACGCTGATACTCTTCGTGGGCGTCGGGGTTAACCTGCATGACAAAGGCTTTGCGGATCATGTTTGCTCCTTACAGCGCCAGCGCACTGGCTAGTGGTGTAACGCCGAAGCGCTTGCCGAGCGCTATCAACTCTTCACGGCTGATGGTCTGTTTCATGCCGCCCATCGAATAAACCTTCACTAATACTTGTGCTGATTTTTCTGCGGTGTCGATTAAACCGAATGTTTCATCCAACGTCGACCCGCTGCCGAAGACGCCGTGGAAGGGCCACAACACCAGCGAATGTTTTTGCATCTCTTGTGCGGTCGCCTGGCCGATTTCGTCCGTGCCGGGCACCATCCACGGCAGAATGCCAACGCCATCCGGGAATACCACCAGACACTCGGTGCTGCCTTCCCACAGTTGGCGAGTAAAGACCGCGGTGTCGTTTTCCAGTACATAGGTGAGGGCGATCAGGTTGGTGGCGTGGCAGTGCATGATCACCCGATCTTTACCGTTGGTGGCTTTAATGCGCTCGCAGTGGGAGAGAAAGTGCGCCGGGAGTTCGGATGTCGGGACGGCTTCGTTGGTTAACCCCCAGAGAATATGGTAGCCCGCGCCATCGCTGTCGACTTTTACGACGCCTAAGTTAGCTGCAGGATCGAGCTGGACGTTACGGAAGAATTTGCCGGAGCCGGTGACAATAAACGGTGTATTTGCCAGTAAAGGCATGGGCTGGCTGAGCGGGATATAGCGCGGTTGTGCATGGACGTTGTCTTTATAAGGCGCGATATCGGCGTCATCCAGGCGCAGCGTCAGGTTGCCGCCGTTGCGTTCGTCCCAGCCTTTCAGCCAGGCATCGGTGGTGGCTTTGATCATTCCCTGGACAAACCAGGACTGGGTAATGTTTTGCATGTTCTGTGTTCCTGTAAATTCGGTGTTGTCAGATGCACGACCCGTAGGCCGGATAAGGCGCTCGTGCCGCATCCGGCAATCAATGCCTGATGCGACGCTGTCGCGTCTTATCAGGCCTACAACTATTGCCGACCTGTAGGCCGGATAAGGCACTCGTGCCGCATCCGGCAATCAATGCCTGATGCGACGCTGTCGCGTCTTATCAGGCCTACAACTGTTGCCGACCCGTAGGCCGGATAAGGCGCTCGCGCCGCATCCGGCAGTGTTTACCCACGCTGGCTCAAAATTTCTTTTTCATAAGCCCGCACGCTCTCCAGCCATTCGCTACCTGCTGGCGTATCGTGACGTTGGCAATACATTTCCCAGACCGCCTGCCACGGCAACGATTTCTGCTCTTCCAGCAGTGCCAGACGCGCAGTGTAATCGCCCGCCGCTTCCAGCTTGCGCAGCTCAGCGGTAGGTTCCAGCAACGCACGCAGCAGGGCTTTTTTCATATTGCGTGTACCAATGACCCACGCGGCAATGTGGTTGATAGAGGCATCGAAGAAGTCAAGGCCGATATGCACCCGGTCAAACAGATCGTGACGCACAATCTCACTGGCAATTGCCTGGGTTTCATCATCCAGCAGCACTACGTGATCGCAGTCCCAGCGAACCGGACGGCTGACGTGCAGCAGCAACTGCGGCACATACAGCATGGCGGCGGAAATCTTGTCGGAAATCACTTCAGTCGGGTGGAAGTGCCCGGCGTCTAGGCACAGCGCAGTCTGGCGGCTGGTGGCATACCCCATGTAAAACTCATTGGAGCCAACCGTGTAGCTCTCTGCGCCAATGCCAAACAATTTGCTCTCAACGGCGTCGATATGGTGCGCAGGGTTTAGCTTCTTGCTGATCACCTCATCCAGTGCTGCCAGCAGACGCTGACGCGGGGCGAGACGGTCAACGGTGATATCTTTCATACCATCCGGGATCCAGATGTTCATCACCGATGGTGTGCCGAGTTGCTCGCCAAAATAGGCCGAAACGCGACGGCTGGCTTTGCAGTGATCAATCCAGAACTGGCGAATGCTGTCGTCGGGATGCGAGAGCGTAAAGCCATCGGCGCTTAGCGGATGCGAAAAGCAGGAGGGGTTAAAATCCAGACCGAGCTGATTGGCTTTCGCCCATTCACCCCAGTTTTTGAAGTGCTCTGGTTTGATCTGGTCGCGCGAGACTGGCGTATCTGATTCCAGATAGATGGCATGTAAATTAAGCCGTTTCGGCCCCGGAATCAGCCGCATAGCCTGTTCCAGATCGGCACGTAGCTCACTGGCATTACGCGCTTTGCCCGGATAATTGCCTGTGGCCTGAATCCCCCCGGTCAGCGAACCTTCCGGGTTTTCAAAACCGGAAACATCATCGCCCTGCCAGCAGTGCATTGAAACGGGTAAACGATCAAGTTGGCGCAGCGCCTCCTCGACATCAATCCCCACCGCCGCGAAACGCTGTTTCGCCAGCTCCCAGGCCTGTTCCAGTTGAGTGGTCATGCGCAAAGCTCCTTTGTCTGTCGTGTAGAGTGAAGCTGCGCCACATAGTGGGCAATTTCACTGTCAGGATTAGGGGTAAAGGTGGTCAGATTCGCGGTGGTGCTGACGACCTGACGGAAATCATCCACATTGTTGAGTTCATCCAGCGTCATTAACTGGATGCCGATATTGCCGAGCGTCGAGGCTTCAACAGGCCCGGCGATCACCCGAATACCGCAGGCATCGGCACATAGCTGGTTGAGCAGCGTGTTCTGGCAGCCGCCGCCGACAATATGCAGTTGCGAGAAATCTTCACCGCGTAGCTGCGCCAGTTCAGCATCACTTTCCGGGATCGGTTGCGCCGTTTCCCGACACGCAGCCTGAATTTCGCTGCACATCGCCTCAGGATTAATAAAGCGATCGTCATTGGGATTGATGATGAAGCGGCAGGCCGGAAGTGCCTGTGTCGCGGCGATAAGCGCCGGGAGATCGTTGATTTGCCGCTCCTGAAGCACTCGCTGAAGCAGCCATAAGCCCATAATATTTTTCAGCACCCGATAGCGACCTTCCGCCCCGCCTTCATTGGTTATGTTGGCTGCCAGCGCCGTGTCATTGGTAAATGGCGTCTGGCTTTCGAAGCCCATCAATGACCAGGTGCCAGAAGAGAGATAAGCAGCGCGTGAACCGTTTAACGGCGAGGCGATAACCGCGCTGGCGGTATCATGGCTGGCAACGGCGACCACCGGAATCTCATTACCCTGCGGGCAAATCCAGTGCCCAATGACATTACCCGGATGCGTCGGGCGACCAAACCAGGCTTTGTTGGCCCCGCTCCACGCCAGTAGCGACTCGTCCCAGTCGTCGCTATTGATATTGACCAGTTGTGTGGTGGTGGCATTGGTATATTCCCAGTTCATCTTGCCGGTCAGGCGATAGCTGAAGTAATCCGGCATCAGCAGAGCGTGAGCAATGTGTGGAATAAGTTCAGGTTGTTGCTCCGTCAGCGCACGCAGTTGATAAAGCGTATTGAAGGGCAGAAACTGGATGCCGCTACGTTGATAAATATCGCGTTTGCCGAGTTGTTGCTGTGCCTGCGCCATTAGGCCATTGGAGCGGCTATCGCGATAAGCAACGGGCAGGTCCACACGCTGACCCTGTTGGTCGAGCAGCACAAAGTCCACGCCCCAGGTATCAATCCCAATGCTATCGATACGAATCCCTTCCTCGCACACCTTGTTTAATCCAAGGCGAATGGCACTTTCCAGGCTATCCACATTCCAGGTGACATAACCGTTCTGGCTATGCAGGCCATTGTTAAAACGATGGATTTCGCGCAGCGTCAGGCTGCGGCATTCACGCTCGTAACGCGCCAGCATCACGCGCCCACTGGATGCGCCGAGATCGACGGCGACACAATTGCGAAAGGTCATAATGTGATCCTGCTGAATTTCATTACGACCAGTCTAAAAAGCGCCTGAATTCGTGACCTTCTCGTTACTGACAGGAAAATGGGCCATTGGCAACCAGGGAAAGATGAACGTGATGATGTTCACAATTTGCTTCATTGTGGTGATGTGATGCTCACCGCATTTCCTGAAAATTCACGCTGTATCTTGAAAAATCGACGTTTTTTACGTGGTTTTCCGTCGAAAATTTAAGGTAAGAACCTGACCTCGTGATTACTATTTCGCCGTGTTGACGACATCAGGAGGCCAGTATGACCGTATTACATAGTGTGGATTTTTTTCCGTCTGGTAACGCGTCCGTGGCGATAGAACCCCGGCTCCCGCAGGCGGATTTTCCTGAACATCATCATGATTTTCATGAAATTGTGATTGTCGAACATGGCACGGGTATTCATGTGTTTAATGGGCAGCCCTATACCATCACCGGTGGCACGGTCTGTTTCGTACGCGATCATGATCGGCATCTGTATGAACATACCGATAATCTGTGTCTGACCAATGTGCTGTATCGCTCGCCGGATCGATTTCAGTTTCTCGCCGGGCTGAATCAGTTGCTGCCACAAGAACTGGATGGGCAGTATCCGTCTCACTGGCGCGTTAACCACAGCGTATTGCAGCAGGTGCGACAGCTGGTTGCACAGATGGAACAGCAGGAAGGGGAAAATGATTTACCCTCGACCGCCAGTCGCGAGATCTTGTTTATGCAATTACTGCTCTTGCTGCGTAAAAGCAGTTTGCAGGAGAACCTGGAAAACAGCGCATCACGTCTCAACTTGCTTCTGGCCTGGCTGGAGGACCATTTTGCCGATGAGGTGAATTGGGATGCCGTGGCGGATCAATTTTCTCTTTCACTGCGTACGCTACATCGGCAGCTTAAGCAGCAAACGGGACTGACGCCTCAGCGTTACCTGAACCGCCTGCGACTGATGAAGGCCCGACATCTGCTACGTCACAGCGAGGCCAGCGTTACTGACATCGCCTATCGCTGCGGATTCAGCGACAGTAACCACTTTTCGACGCTTTTTCGCCGAGAGTTTAACTGGTCACCGCGTGATATTCGCCAGGGACGGGATGGCTTTCTGCAATAACGCGAATCTTCTCAACGTATTTGTACGCCATATTGCGAATAATCAACTTCGTTCTCTGGCCGAGGTAGCCACGGTGGCGCATCAGTTAAAACTTCTCAAAGATGATTTTTTTGCCAGCGACCAGCAGGCAGTCGCTGTGGCTGACCGTTATCCGCAAGATGTTTTTGCCGAACATACACATGATTTTTGTGAGCTGGTGATTGTCTGGCGCGGTAATGGTCTGCATGTACTCAACGATCGCCCTTATCGCATTACCCGTGGCGATCTCTTTTACATTCATGCTGACGATAAACACTCCTACGCTTCCGTTAACGATCTGGTTTTGCAGAATATTATTTATTGCCCGGAGCGGCTGAAGCTGAATCTTGACTGGCAGGGAGCGATTCCGGGATTTAGCGCCAGCGCAGGGCAACCACACTGGCGCTTAGGTAGCGTGGGGATGGCGCAGGCGCGGCAGGTTATCGGTCAGCTTGAGCATGAAAGTAGTCAGCATGTGTCGTTTGCTAACGAAATGGCTGAGTTGCTGTTCGGGCAGTTGGTGATGTTGCTGAATCGCCATCGTTACACCAGTGATTCGTTGCCGCCAACATCCAGCGAAACGTTGCTGGATAAGCTGATTACCCGGCTGGCGGCTAGCCTGAAAAGTCCCTTTGCGCTGGATAAATTTTGTGATGAGGCATCGTGCAGTGAGCGCGTTTTGCGTCAGCAATTTCGCCAGCAGACTGGAATGACCATCAATCAATATCTGCGGCAGGTCAGAGTGTGTCATGCGCAATATCTTCTCCAGCATAGCCGCCTGTTAATCAGTGATATTTCGACCGAATGTGGCTTTGAAGATAGTAACTATTTTTCGGTGGTGTTTACCCGGGAAACCGGGATGACGCCCAGCCAGTGGCGTCATCTCAATTCGCAGAAAGATTAATTCGCCATGCCGATGCCGACGATGTTGGCGGCGACAATAATCACCACACAACCGAGGCTCAACACCGTTACCGGACGGCGACCTGCATTGTTCCACTCTTTCAGCACCAGCCCGACGATACCGCCGCACAATACATAGAAACTCATATGCAGCATCCAACTGATGTAGTCATACTGCGCCGGAATGCGGGCGTGGCCCCAGGCATAGAAAAAGAATTGCAGATACCACATCAACCCGCCCAGTGCTGAGAGTAACACATTGTGAATGATCAGCGGTTTTGCCAGCGAGAAGTCGGCTTTTAGCGACAAATCCTTCACTTTTGCCAGACGAATGAAGCAGAAACCGAGGTTGATGATCGCGCCGCCGCCCATGATGATGACATAGCTTGGCAGAGCGACATACAGTGGATCGACGCCCAGTGCGGCAGCGGCTTCATGCATCGGTTTTGCGGCGTTCATCGCAAAAGACATACCGGCAGAGAAAATGCCGCACATCACCGCCAGCACCAGCCCTTTTTTCAGGTTGAACTCTTCGGCTTTAATGCCCATTTTGCGCTCTTTCAACTGCCCGGCGCGAGTCACAATCCCTACACCAATCAGCGCCACCAGAACGCCGAGCAACGTCATGCGTCCGCCTTCGGTATTAAGCAGAACATCGAAATTGCCGTTGATAATTGGCGTCATCAGCGTACCGACAATCAACGTAATGCCAATGGCGATGCCAATTCCCATCGACATGCCGAGATAACGCATGGTCAGGCCGTAGTTGATATTACCGATCCCCCACATAGCGCCGAACAGAAAAACAGGCAGCAGCGTAGAGAGACTAAACGAGCTGTAATACGCCCAGAAATTCGGCAGTAACAGGGCGCTGATGGCCCACGGCAGAATAATCCACGAAACAATCCCACCAACTGACCACATGGTTTCCCATGACCATTTTTTTACTTTTTTGAACGGAGCGTAAAAACAGGCTGCACTGGCCGCGCCGATCAAATGCCAAAATATCCCCATCGTAATCGCGTTACTCATCTTCTTATCCTCATCATTTTTCGTCGCGTCACATCTCCGACGAGATGAGTGTAAAAATCGTGCTGTCGATTAACCTTTCGCCTGTTGCCGCCGTTGTCGATTTACTGGCAATCACGGCATTAAGTGGGTGATTTGCTTCACATCTCGGGAATTTTCCTGCAAAACCATACCCTTACGAAAAGTACGGCATTGATAATCATTTTCAATATCATTTAATTAACTATAATGAACCAACTGCTTACGCGCATTAACAATCGGCCGCCCGACAATACTGGAGATGAATATGAGCTATACCCTGCCATCCCTGCCGTATGCTTACGATGCCCTGGAACCGCACTTCGATAAGCAGACCATGGAAATCCACCACACCAAACACCATCAGACCTACGTCAACAACGCCAACGCGGCGCTGGAAAGCCTGCCAGAATTTGCCAACCTGCCGGTTGAAGAGCTGATCACCAAACTGGACCAGCTGCCAGCAGACAAGAAAACCGTACTGCGCAACAACGCTGGCGGTCACGCTAACCACAGCCTGTTCTGGAAAGGTCTGAAAAAAGGCACCACCTTACAGGGTGACCTGAAAGCGGCTATCGAACGTGACTTCGGCTCCGTTGATAACTTCAAAGCAGAATTTGAGAAAGCGGCAGCTTCCCGCTTTGGTTCCGGCTGGGCATGGCTGGTGCTGAAAGGCGATAAACTGGCGGTGGTTTCTACTGCTAACCAGGATTCCCCGCTGATGGGTGAAGCTATTTCTGGCGCTTCCGGCTTCCCGATTCTGGGCCTGGATGTGTGGGAACATGCTTACTACCTGAAATTCCAGAACCGCCGTCCGGACTACATCAAAGAGTTCTGGAACGTGGTGAACTGGGATGAAGCAGCGGCACGTTTCGCGGCGAAAAAATAATCATTTGCCGCCTGCTGCAATGAGGCGTTTACGCCGCATATCAGCTTAAAAAATGAACCATCGCCAACGGCGGTGGTTTTTTTGTGATCAATTTCAAAATAAAAACAATGATCCGATAAAAATAAAACAGCGTTTCAATTGATGTGGTTTTGATCACTTTTATTGATTAAATGAATGTCTATCTTCGTTTCCATCAACACTGATGCTCCATTGAGGAATTACGCATCAGCCCTTAAAAATATGCCGACAGGTGATGGAAATGCAGATAAAACGCTCGATTGAGAAAATCCCGGGGGGGGATGATGCTCGTCCCGCTATTCCTTGGCGCACTGTGCCACACCTTCTCGCCGGGGGCGGGGAAATATTTTGGATCATTCACCAACGGGATGATTACCGGTACGGTGTCCATTCTGGCGGTGTGGTTTTTTTGCATGGGGGCGTCAATAAAATTAAGCGCGACGGGAACGGTATTGCGTAAATCCGGTACGCTGGTGGTAACAAAAATTGCCGTCGCGTGGGTGGTTGCGGCAATTGCCTCGCGCATTATTCCGGAACATGGTGTTGAAGTTGGATTCTTTGCCGGACTTTCAACGCTGGCGCTGGTGGCGGCGATGGATATGACCAATGGCGGACTTTACGCTTCCATCATGCAGCAGTACGGCACAAAAGAAGAAGCTGGGGCATTTGTGTTGATGTCGTTGGAGTCCGGGCCGCTCATGACGATGATTATTCTGGGCACTGCAGGGATTGCCTCGTTTGAACCGCATGTTTTCGTCGGCGCAGTATTACCGTTCCTGGTGGGCTTTGCCCTGGGGAACCTTGACCCTGAATTACGAGAATTTTTCAGCAAAGCGGTGCAAACGCTGATTCCATTCTTTGCCTTCGCGCTGGGCAATACCATTGATTTGACTGTGATTGCCCAGACTGGTTTGCTGGGGATCCTGTTGGGTGTGGCAGTAATTATCGTGACCGGTGTTCCGTTGATTATCGCCGATAAATTGATTGGCGGTGGCGATGGCACTGCCGGAATTGCCGCTTCCAGTTCCGCAGGGGCCGCGGTAGCGACACCTATGCTGATTGCAGAAATGGTGCCTGCGTTTAAACCGATGGCTCCGGCAGCAACTTCGCTGGTAGCGACGGCGGTCATTGTGACTTCGATTCTGGTGCCAATTCTTACCTCTATCTGGTCACGTAAAGTCAAAGCCAGAGCAGCGAAAATCGAAATTTTAGGTACGGTGAAATAAACCTGCTTCCTTAATCCCCACAGCCGGATGAACTAACGTTCGTCCGGTTTGCTATTGAGTTCCTGCCTGGATACTTACCGCGAAAACAGCACGCCTGACATAAAATAAATATGGTCTAATGGGGAAATTTCTCGTGGAGAGGGAACAGATGCGATATCCGGTTGATGTATACACAGGCAAGATTCAGGCTTATCCCGAAGGCAAACCCAGCGCAATTGCCAAAATCCAGGTTGATGGTGAGTTGATGCTGACGGAGCTGGGGCTGGAAGGTGACGAGCAGGCGGAGAAAAAGGTTCATGGTGGGCCAGACAGAGCGCTGTGTCATTATCCTCGTGAGCATTATCTCTACTGGGCGCGGGAATTTCCGGAACAGGCGGAGTTGTTTGTTGCGCCTGCGTTTGGTGAAAACCTCTCAACCGACGGCCTGACGGAAAGTAATGTTTATATGGGCGATATTTTCCGCTGGGGAGAGGCATTAATTCAGGTCAGCCAGCCGCGCTCGCCTTGCTATAAACTCAATTACCATTTTGATATCAGCGATATAGCGCAGTTGATGCAAAACACAGGTAAGGTGGGGTGGTTGTATAGCGTGATAGCGCCAGGGAAAGTGTCTGCGGACGCGCCGCTGGAGTTGGTTTCCCGTGTCAGCGATGTGACCGTGCAGGAGGCTGCCGCCATCGCATGGCATATGCCGTTTGATGACGATCAGTATCACCGTTTACTCTCCGCCGCCGGGTTATCGAAAAGCTGGACGCGGACGATGCAAAAGCGCCGACTGAGCGGCAAGATCGAAGATTTTTCCCGCCGGTTGTGGGGAAAATAACCCCCGGAGTGTAGGCCTGATAAGACGCTATCAGCGTCGCATCAGGCATCCTGCTCAAATGCCGGATGCGGCGTAAACGCCTTATCCTGCCTACAAATGCGGAGTTTAACTCCGCTTATACAGCGGCAACCAAATCACCAGCCGTAAACCGCCCAGCGGGCTGTCTTCTGCCTTCACCCAGCCACGATGCTGCTGAATGGCGGTTTCAACAATCGCCAGCCCCAATCCTGTACCGCCAGATTCACGATCGCGTGCTTCATCGGTCCGATAGAACGGACGGAAAATCTGTTCGCGATCTTCCGGGCTAACGCCAGGACCATCGTCGTCCACCGTAATGGTGATACCGTCTTTATCTACCGCAAAGCCCACTTCAATCTTCGTATGGGAATAACGCAGAGCATTACGAACAATGTTTTCCAGCGCACTTTCCAGGGCGTTCGGATTGCCGTACAGCGGCCACGGCCCA
Source organism: Shigella sp. FC1567 (assembly GCF_001743015.1). Classification (NCBI taxonomy): domain Bacteria; kingdom Pseudomonadati; phylum Pseudomonadota; class Gammaproteobacteria; order Enterobacterales; family Enterobacteriaceae; genus Shigella; species Shigella sp. FC1567. The sequence continues at coordinate 23,632 of NZ_MIIV01000155.1, read as the reverse complement.
GGCGGGAAGTTAACTGTCAACGACTTGCCCATTTGCTCGGCTTCGAACGCCGCGTTATCCAGCACTTCACTCCACAACTGGTTGGCTTTGATGGTTTCGCTAACCAGCGCGTTTTTTTGCTGATTACGTGACATCACCAACAGATCGTTGATCATGCTGTCCAGACGTTGCGCTTCGGTTTCAATACGCTCCAGTTCCTTGCTTTCACCGCTACGACGGCGCAGTAATGCCGTACCCAGTTGCAGACGCGTCAGCGGGGTGCGCAGCTCGTGAGAGATATCAGAAAGCAGACGCTGCTGAGAGGTCATCATGCGCTCCAGCGCGGTGACCATCTGGTTAAAACTGGCACCTGCGGCAAGGAATTCCTGTGGCCCCGCTTCCAGTTCCGGGTGCTGGCGTAAGTTTCCCTGGGCAACTTCATCGGCAGCGTTTTTCAGCTTACGCGCCGGTTTTGCCAGACTCCAGGCCAACCACAACAGCAGCGGCGTACTGACCAACATGGTGACAATCAGCAGTAATAGCGGGCGGTCAAACAGTAAGTTAATGAAATCGGATTGAGAACTGCTGGCCGGACGAATCAGATAAAGTTGGTAATTATCTTCGCCATCACGCACGGAGAACGGACCGACCAGTTCCACGCGGCCATACTTTTTCTTCTGCGGATGATCGGCGTTATCGGCCTGACCAATAAAGTTACGAATGATCTGCATTTCGCTGCGTTCAGCGCCGATCACGCGGCCTTCGGTGGTCACCAATAACAAACGCTGTCCTGGCGGTGCCCACTTATCAATCGCCCGGAACAGACGCCGCCACCACATTAAATCGTTGGGCGGATCGTTCGCCAGCTCCGCTTCGACATGCTGCTCAATCATCAGCCCCTGACGCTGTTCGCTATCCAGAAGCTCGGTCATCTGGCGTGAATCGAGCTTGGGTAACATCAAAACCAACATCAACACCAGCGCCAGCGTCAGCCAGAAGATGGCGAAGATGCGCGCGGTTAAGCTGCCTATCATGAAGCAGAAACCATCAGATAGCCGCGACCACGCAAGGTTTTAAACCACGGGTGACCATCTTTACGATCCGGCAGTTTACGACGCAGGTTGGAAATGTGCATATCAATAGCGCGGTCGAAAGGCGTCAGGCGTTTGCCCAACACTTCCTGGCTTAAATGTTCACGGGAAACCACCTGACCCAGATGCTGTGCCAGCAAATAGAGCAGGGTAAACTCAGTACCGGTTAACTCCAGCGTTTGCCCGTCGAAGCTGGCTTCCTGACGGCCTGGATTCAGCACTAAGGCATCAACTTCCAGTGTCGGTGAACCGTTGTCGTTGTTTTGCTGTTGCTCGCTCCAGTGCGAACGGCGCAGGATCGCGCGAATACGTGCCACCAGCTCACGATCATTAAACGGTTTCGGGAGATAGTCATCTGCGCCCAGCTCAAGGCCGAGAACGCGATCAAGTTCACTGCCGCGCGCCGTCAACATAATGACAGGCGTCTGGTGTGTCTGGCGAAGTGCTTTTAATGTGTCGATACCATTTTTCTTCGGCATCATTACGTCAAGCAAAAGTAAATCAATGCTGTCGTCCAGAAGATCAAGCGCCTGTTCCCCATCGTGGGCAACAATCACGTTGAAGCCTTCCATCTCGAGCAGCTCCTTTAATAGGGAAGTCAGCTCTCGGTCATCATCAACTAACAGGATTTTATTCATTGTTTAAATACCTCCGAGGCAGAAATTACGTCATCAGACGTCGCTAATCCATGACTTTACGTTGTTTTACACCCCCTGACGCATGTTTGCAGCCTGAATCGTAAACTCTCTATCGTTGAATCGCGACAGAAAGATTTTGGGAGCAAATGATGCGCATAGTTACCGCTGCCGTCATGGCTTCAACGCTGGCAGTCAGTTCATTAAGCCACGCTGCTGAAGTCGGTTCAGGCGATAACTGGCATCCGGGTGAAGAACTTACGCAGCGCAGTACGCAGAGCCATATGTTCGACGGCATAAGTTTAACCGAACATCAGCGTCAGCAGATGCGAGATCTTATGCAACAGGCCCGGCACGAACAGCCTCCTGTTAATGTTAGCGAACTGGAGACAATGCATCGCCTTGTCACCGCAGAAAATTTTGATGAAAACGCTGTGCGCGCACAGGCAGAAAAAATGGCGAATGAGCAAATTGCTCGTCAGGTTGAGATGGCAAAAGTCCGCAACCAAATGTATCGCCTGTTAACGCCGGAGCAGCAAGCGGTTTTAAACGAGAAACATCAACAACGAATGGAGCAGTTGCGTGACGTGACGCAATGGCAAAAAAGTTCATCGTTGAAGCTATTGAGTAGTAGCAACTCACGTTCCCAGTAGTAAACCCTGTTTTCCTTGCCATAGACACCATCCCTGTCTTCCCCCACATGATGTGGGGTTTTTTTTATCCTCAATTTGCCTGCTGCTTAATGCATTGCAGATGATTTGCTTCCGTTATACTAGCGTCAGTTGATAGCGGGAGTATTTATGAATCAATCTTATGGACGGCTGGTCAGTCGGGCGGCGATTGCTGCGACGGCGATGGCTTCGTTGCTATTGCTGATTAAAATTTTTGCATGGTGGTATACCGGGTCGGTGAGTATTCTCGCCGCGCTGGTGGATTCGCTGGTGGATATCGGCGCGTCGTTGACGAATTTACTGGTGGTGCGATATTCCCTGCAACCTGCCGACGATAATCACTCGTTTGGTCACGGTAAAGCAGAGTCCCTCGCGGCGCTGGCGCAAAGTATGTTTATCTCCGGTTCGGCACTATTCCTGTTTTTGACGGGTATTCAACATCTGATATCTCCAACACCGATGATAGATCCAGGCGTCGGGGTTATCGTGACAATTGTGGCGCTAATTTGTACGATTATCCTTGTCTCGTTTCAGCGTTGGGTGGTGCGCCGGACGCAAAGCCAGGCGGTGCGGGCTGATATGCTACATTACCAGTCTGATGTTATGATGAACGGCGCAATTCTGCTGGCGCTGGGGTTGTCCTGGTACGGCTGGCATCGCGCCGATGCTCTGTTTGCATTGGGAATCGGCATCTATATTTTATATAGCGCGTTACGCATGGGATATGAGGCGGTACAGTCATTACTGGATCGCGCATTGCCTGATGAGGAACGGCAAGAAATTATTGATATCGTGACTTCCTGGCCGGGTGTTAGCGGCGCTCACGATCTTCGCACGCGGCAGTCAGGGCCGACCCGCTTTATTCAGATTCATTTGGAAATGGAAGACTCTCTGCCTTTGGTTCAGGCACATATGGTGGCGGATCAGGTAGAGCAGGCTATTTTACGGCGTTTTCCGGGATCGGATGTAATTATCCATCAGGACCCCTGTTCCGTCGTACCCAGGGAGGGTAAACGGTCTATGCTTTCATAATCAGTATAAAAGAGAGCCAGACCCGCATTTTGTGTATAAAATACCGCCATTTGGCCTGACCTGAATCAATTCAGCAGGAAGTGATTGTTATACTATTTGCACATTCGTTGGATCACTTCGATGTGCAAGAAGACTTCCGGCAACAGATTTCATTTTGCATTCCAAAGTTCAGAGGTAGTCATGATTAAGAAAATCGGTGTGTTGACAAGCGGCGGTGATGCGCCAGGCATGAACGCCGCAATTCGCGGGGTTGTTCGTTCTGCGCTGACAGAAGGTCTGGAAGTAATGGGTATTTATGACGGCTATCTGGGTCTGTATGAAGACCGTATGGTACAGCTAGACCGTTACAGCGTGTCTGACATGATCAACCGTGGCGGTACGTTCCTCGGTTCTGCGCGTTTCCCGGAATTCCGCGACGAGAACATCCGCGCCGTGGCTATCGAAAACCTGAAAAAACGTGGTATCGACGCGCTGGTGGTTATCGGCGGTGACGGTTCCTACATGGGTGCAATGCGTCTGACCGAAATGGGCTTCCCGTGCATCGGTCTGCCGGGCACTATCGACAACGACATCAAAGGCACTGACTACACTATCGGTTTCTTCACTGCGCTGAGCACCGTTGTAGAAGCGATCGACCGTCTGCGTGACACCTCTTCTTCTCACCAGCGTATTTCCGTGGTGGAAGTGATGGGCCGTTATTGTGGCGATCTGACGTTGGCTGCGGCCATTGCCGGTGGCTGTGAATTCGTTGTGGTTCCGGAAGTTGAATTCAGCCGTGAAGACCTGGTAAACGAAATCAAAGCGGGTATCGCGAAAGGTAAAAAACACGCGATCGTGGCGATTACCGAACATATGTGTGATGTTGACGAACTGGCGCATTTCATCGAGAAAGAAACAGGTCGTGAAACCCGCGCAACTGTGCTGGGCCACATCCAGCGCGGTGGTTCTCCGGTGCCTTACGACCGTATTCTGGCTTCCCGTATGGGCGCTTACGCTATCGATCTGCTGCTGGCAGGTTACGGCGGTCGTTGTGTAGGTATCCAGAACGAACAGCTGGTTCACCACGACATCATCGACGCTATCGAAAACATGAAGCGTCCGTTCAAAGGTGACTGGCTGGACTGCGCGAAAAAACTGTATTAATGATTTCGGAAAAAGGCAGATTCCTTTAGCCTGAAACCGATGACAGAAGCAAAAATGCCTGATGCGCTTCGCTTATCAGGCCTACATGAATTCTGCAATTTATTGAATTTGCAAACTTTTGTAGGCCGGATAAGGCGTTCGCGCCGCATCCGGCATGGACAAAGCGCACTTTGTCAGCAATATGAGGCGGATTTCTTCCGCCTTTTTAATCCCTCAACATATACCCGCAAGTTATAGCCAATCTTTTTTTATTCTTTAATGTTTGGTTAACCTTCTGGCACGCTTTGCTCATCACAACACAACATAAGAGAGTCGGGCGATGAACAAGTGGGGCGTAGGGTTAACATTTTTGCTGGCGGCAACCAGCGTTATGGCAAAGGATATTCAGCTTCTTAACGTTTCATATGATCCAACGCGCGAATTGTACGAACAGTACAACAAGGCATTCAGCGCCCACTGGAAACAGCAAACTGGTGATAACGTGGTGATGCGTCAGTCACACGGTGGTTCAGGTAAACAAGCGACGTCGGTAATCAACGGTATTGAAGCTGATGTTGTCACGCTGGCTCTGGCCTATGACGTGGACGCAATTGCGGAACGCGGGCGGATTGATAAAGAGTGGATCAAACGTCTGCCGGATAACTCCGCACCGTACACTTCCACCATTGTTTTCCTGGTGCGTAAGGGCAATCCGAAGCAGATCCATGACTGGAACGATCTGATTAAACCGGGTGTTTCGGTGATCACGCCTAATCCGAAAAGCTCTGGTGGCGCACGCTGGAACTACCTGGCTGCCTGGGGCTACGCGCTGCATCACAACAACAACGATCAGGCAAAAGCACAGGATTTTGTTCGGGCACTGTATAAAAACGTCGAAGTTCTGGATTCTGGCGCGCGCGGCTCCACTAACACCTTTGTCGAGCGCGGGATTGGCGATGTACTGATCGCCTGGGAAAACGAAGCTCTGCTGGCAGCGAATGAACTGGGGAAAGATAAATTCGAAATCGTCACGCCGAGTGAGTCTATCCTCGCAGAGCCAACCGTGTCGGTGGTCGATAAAGTGGTCGAGAAAAAAGGCACCAAAGAGGTGGCGGAAGCCTACCTGAAATATCTCTACTCGCCAGAAGGTCAGGAAATTGCCGCGAAAAACTACTACCGTCCGCGCGACGCTGAAGTAGCGAAAAAGTACGAAAATGCGTTTCCAAAGCTGAAGTTATTCACCATTGATGAAGAGTTCGGCGGCTGGACGAAAGCGCAAAAAGAGCATTTTGCTAACGGCGGTACGTTCGATCAGATCAGCAAACGCTGATTTCCCCAGGATAATTATCAAACCCGGTGGTTTCTCGCGACCGGGTTTTTTATTTGTCACGATTTTGCGTTACCCTTGCATCTCTTTGAGGTACAGGGAAAAAAAGATGAAAAAAGCGGGTCTTCTTTTTTTGGTGATGATAGTTATCGCCGTTGTGGCTGCCGGTATTGGTTACTGGAAATTAACCGGTGAAGAGTCGGATACATTACGTAAGATTGTCCTTGAGGAATGTTTGCCCAATCAGCAGCAAAATCAAAATCCTTCGCCATGTGCGGAAGTCAAACCCAATGCCGGATACGTGGTTTTAAAAGATCTTAATGGCCCACTGCAATATCTGTTGATGCCAACGTATCGTATTAACGGTACTGAAAGTCCTTTGTTGACCGATCCTTCAACGCCGAACTTCTTTTGGTTGGCCTGGCAGGCGCGTGATTTTATGAGCAAAAAGTACGGCCAGCCGGTTCCCGATCGCGCGGTTTCTTTGGCGATCAACTCCCGCACCGGGCGTACGCAAAACCATTTTCATATTCATATCTCTTGTATTCGTCCTGATGTGCGCGAACAACTGGATAACAATCTGGCGAACATCAGCAGCCGCTGGTTGCCACTGCCAGGTGGTTTGCGCGGGCATGAATACCTGGCGCGTCGGGTAACGGAAAGCGAACTGGTACAACGCAGCCCATTTATGATGCTGGCAGAAGAAGTACCTGAGGCGCGGGAACATATGGGAAGCTACGGGCTGGCGATGGTACGGCAGAGTGATAACTCATTTGTATTGCTGGCGACACAACGAAATCTACTGACGCTTAACCGTGCTTCAGCCGAGGAAATTCAGGATCATCAGTGTGAGATTTTGCGTTAAGGCGAAGAGTTAAGGAAAGTAAGTGCCGGATATGAAATCCGGCACCTGTCAGACTTAAGCCTGTTTAGCCGCTTCTGCAGCTTTAACGATTACTGCGAAAGCGTCAGCTTTCAGAGACGCACCGCCAACCAGCGCGCCGTCGATGTCTGGCTGAGCAAACAGTTCTGCAGCGTTAGACGCGTTTACAGAGCCGCCGTACTGAATGATCACTTGTTCAGCGATGTTAGCGTCAACTTTAGCGATGTGGTCACGGATGAATTTGTGAACAGCCTGTGCCTGAGCCGGAGTTGCAGATTTGCCAGTACCGATTGCCCATACAGGTTCGTAAGCGATAACCGCACCTTCGAATGCCGCAGCACCCTGAGTTTTCAGTACCGCGTCGATCTGACGTGCGCAAACTTCTTCAGTTTTGCCCGCTTCGTTTTCAGCTTCGGTTTCACCGATGCACAGAACCGGAGTCAGACCCTGCTCTTTCAGCACCGCGAATTTTTTCGCGATCAGTTCGTCAGACTCTTTGTGGTAAGTACGACGTTCAGAGTGGCCGATGATGATGTACTGTGCGCCGATGTCTTTCAGCATAGCAGCAGAGGTTTCACCGGTGAATGCGCCGGACAGGTTCAGGTCCACGTTTTGCGCACCCAGCATGATGTGGCTGCCTTCAGCTTCGCGCTTCGCCATATCGATGTACATTTCCGGTGGTGCGATTGCAACCGCACAGCCAGCAACACCTGCCAGCTCTTTACGCAGGTTAGAAACCAGCTCGTGAACCATGTGGCGGCTGCCGTTCAGTTTCCAGTTACCCATCACTAAAGGATGTCGCATTTTAATTCTCCACGCTTATAAGCGAATAAAGGAAGATGGCCGCCCCGCAGGGCAGCAGGTCTGTGAAACAGTATAGAGATTCATCGGCACAAAGGCTTTGCTTTTTGTCATTTATTCAAACCTTCAAGCGATTCAGATAGCGCCAGCTTAATCGGTTCAACAGCGAAGGTCAGCCCCTTTTCGCCGTTGTCCGCGACAACATAACGCAGTGCACCTTCTGTCTCGGTGTAATAACGTTTGTTTTTCCCCGCCGTTAGCAGCGACTGCAGTTTTTTCTGGCTTTGTGTTTTGGTCATTAATGGGGTGAGTGTGCGGATCACTGCTGCCATGTATTCCTGAGCTTTCGCTTTCGCTGCTTTTTGCTCTGGCCCCTGGATGGGTAGCCAGGTCATTTGAATGCTTTTGATTTTTAAGGTACCGCGCTCCAGCGCTGTAGAAGCATACAAGTTCTCGTTAATTTTACTTGCAGCACGAGTGAGATTGGCTTTGTCGGGACTGCTGTCGATGGCACGAAATTCGTTCAGTGGCAGGCTAGGATTCTGGCTGTTAAAGTCTTCTCGAAACTGGCTGATGGAGAGATCGAAAGTAGGGGCTCCAGCCAGCAGATAAGGCGCGGTCGTTGCCGTATCTGGTGTTTGTGCATGCGCCGTTGTTGTAACGGTTAATGCAGAACATAAGAGAAAAAACAGCGTACACCCTGGCTTCATTGACAGTACCTTTTGTTATGACTGGCTCCGATTAAAACGATATCTGTCGCCCTTGTCAAAAGGGTAGAATCCTGGAAAAGACAACCATCAAGGAACTTACATGACCATACAGCAATGGTTATTCTCATTTAAAGGGCGTATTGGACGCCGTGATTTCTGGATTTGGATAGGCCTGTGGTTCGCAGGCATGCTGGTGCTTTTCTCACTGGCGGGTAAAAATTTACTCGATATTCAGACCGCGGCGTTTTGCCTTGTGTGCTTGCTTTGGCCAACAGCGGCAGTAACTGTTAAGCGCTTGCATGATCGCGGGCGTTCCGGCGCATGGGCATTTCTGATGATTGTGGCGTGGATGCTGCTGGCGGGTAACTGGGCGATTTTACCGGGTGTCTGGCAATGGGCGGTGGGGTGTTTTGTCCCGACGTTGATTCTGGTGATGATGCTTATCGATCTTGGTGCGTTTGTTGGCACACAAGGCGAAAATAAATATGGTAAAGATACTCAGGATGTGAAGTATAAAGCCGACAATAAATCAAGTAATTAACCTTTAATATATCTCTTACTGCTATTTTTTTCCGGGATTGTTATTTCCACGATGCAAATGACAATACCCGGAAAATCCTTCTGAACTCTTCACCTTAAGCAATATCAAAAAAAATGGTAATCCATAAGATCATTACTTGTTTGTTCTTCCCTTAACGGCGCATTATTCTTAAGTCGTAATCGACAGAGAGGCGAATATACAGAGGTGCCCTATGAAAGATGTCGTAGATAAATGCAGTACTAAAGGATGTGCGATTGATATCGGTACGGTGATTGATAACGACAACTGTACCAGTAAGTTTTCGCGCTTTTTTGCCACCCGCGAAGAAGCAGAGTCTTTTATGACCAAACTGAAAGAGCTTGCCGCCGCTGCATCCTCTGCAGATGAAGGGGCCAGCGTGGCCTACAAGATTAAGGATCTGGAGGGGCAAGTTGAGCTTGATGCGGCCTTCACTTTCTCATGCCAGGCCGAGATGATTATTTTTGAGTTATCACTGCGTTCGTTAGCTTGATGGAGTTGCTTTAGAAGGAGTTAAACATGGCTTATAAACACATTGGCGTGGCAATTTCCGGGAATGAAGAAGATGCCTTACTGGTGAATAAAGCTCTGGAGCTCGCCAGACATAATGACGCTCACCTGACGTTAATTCATATTGATGATGGCTTAAGCGAGTTGTATCCGGGTATCTACTTCCCTGCAACAGAAGATATTCTTCAATTGTTGAAGAATAAGTCGGATAACAAGCTGTATAAACTGACGAAAAATATTCAATGGCCGAAGACAAAACTGCGTATTGAACGCGGAGAAATGCCGGAAACACTGCTGGAAATTATGCAAAAAGAGCAGTGCGACCTCCTTGTCTGTGGTCATCATCACTCATTTATCAACCGTTTGATGCCAGCATATCGCGGGATGATCAATAAGATGAGTGCGGATTTGCTCATCGTGCCGTTTATCGATAAGTAACCGCTTACCAGTAATGCTCCGCTGTCATATGGCCCGGTCGGCGACGTAAATGTTTCGTCATCTGCCGGGTCTCTTTCAGCAACTGTTGTGTATCGCGCACCATCTGTGGATTGCCGCACAGCATCACATGGCTGGTTTCTTTATTCATCGGCAGGCCAATCGCGCTTTCCAGTTCCCCACTTTCAATTAATGCCGGTATCCGTCCGGTGAGCGACCCCGCTGCCGTTTCCCGACTGACCACCGTCTGAATGCGCAGTTTGCCTTCGTAGCGTTTTTCCAGTTCTTGCATCAGTGGCAAATAGCTTAAGTCGGCGGCATAACGTGCGGCGTGAACCAGGACCAGATTTTTGAAGCGATCTAAATCTTTGCCTAGTTGCAGAATCGATAAATAAGGGCCAATCGCTGTACCGGTTGCCAGCATCCATAGCGTTTCGCAATCTGGTACTTCATCCAGAACAAAGAAGCCAGCTGCTTCGCTAACCACCTGCACTTCATCGCCTGGTTTCAGTGCCGCCAATCGTGGGCTTAATTTGCCATCGGGGACGGTGACCAGGTAAAACTCCAGATCGGGATTATCGGGCGAGTTAACATAGGAGTAGGCGCGCTGGACGCGTTCGCCGTCGATTTCAAGGCCAAGCTTGGTGAATTGCCCGGCGGTAAACGGAAGCACGGGGGCGTGAACGGTGAGACTAAACAGGGCGTCGGTCCAGTTCTGCACTTTAGTGACTTTGCCTGTTACCCAATCAGCCATGTTTTTCTCCTGTTTTGATTGACTTGCCTTATCTTCGTTCTCCGAACAAAAAAATTCCAGTCCCGAAGGACTGGAAGGCTCAATCGATCAAATCAATCAGAGGATGTGCACCTGCATTTCCGGGTCTTTGCGATCCAGATAGTGGATGGACTGAATGCGGCGAATGGTGCGTGACTTGCCGCGGATCAGCAGCGTTTCGGTAGTCGCGATATTGCCTTTGCGGCTAATGCCTTCCAGCAGATCGCCTTTGGTAATACCGGTGGCAGAGAAGATGACGTTATCGCTGCGCGCCATATCGCCCAGGCGCAATACTTTACCGGCTTCGATGCCCATCGCTTTGCAGCGTGCCAGCTCCTGCTCGCCAATGCGACGATTCTCTTCGTTGTCGCCTTTGACGTCATGACGCGCCAGCAGACGACCGTTCATGTCGCCATCTAATGCGCGGATCACCGCCGCAGAAACTACGCCTTCCGGCGCGCCACCAATACCGTACAGCACGTCAACTTCGCTGTCTGGCATACAGGTGAGAATTGAGGCCGCAACGTCGCCATCCGGAATAGCAAATACGCGTACGCCGAGTTGCTGCATTTCAGCGATAACGGCATCGTGGCGTGGTTTAGCTAGAATCGTTACCGTCAGTTCGCTCAACGGTTTGCCGAGCGCCGCCGCTACATTGCGCAGGTTATCCGCCAGCGGCAGGTTCAGATCAATGGTGCCTTTGGCTCCCGGCCCGACAATCAGCTTCTCCATATACATATCCGGCGCATTGAGGAAGCAGCCTTTATCGCCTACTGCCAGCACCGCCAGCGCGTTAGCCTGGCCCATCGCCGTCATGCGCGTGCCTTCAATCGGATCAACAGCAATATCTACCGCGTCGCCGCGACCAGTACCGACTTTTTCACCAATGTAGAGCATCGGTGCTTCGTCGATTTCACCTTCACCAATGACGATGGTGCCGTCAATGTTGACCTGGTTGAGCATAATACGCATGGCGTTTACCGCCGCGCCGTCCGCGGTGTTTTTATCGCCGCGTCCTAACCATTTGTAGCCAGCCAGCGCCGCAGATTCGGTGACGCGGGAAAATTCGATGGCAAGTTCTCGTCTCATAGCAAACTCTAAGCAGTAAGGAATGGCGCGAAGTGTAGCACAGGGGAAGGGTGGGATTATTGATGTGTGCGGGGTTGCCCCCGCACGTTTCAGGACTACCGGATGCGGCATAAACGCTTCATCCGGCATTTACATTACTCGTCGTGTTCTTCCCACGCCATCGCGCGTTTGACCGCTTTTTTCCAGCCTGCGTAACGGTAATTACGCTCAGTGGTTTCGATGCCTGGACGGAACTCGCGCTCAATCACCGCTTTCTCTTGCAGCTCGTCGAGGTTCTGCCAGAAGCCAACCGCCAGGCCTGCGAGATAGGCCGCACCCAATGCGGTGACTTCGCGCACTTCCGGGCGCTCAACGCGGGTGCCGAGAATATCGGACTGGAACTGCATCAGGAAATTGTTTGCTACTGCGCCACCATCCACGCGCAGGGCGTGCAGACGGATACCAGAGTCGGCCTGCATCGCTTCCAGCACGTCACGCGTCTGATAAGCAATAGACTCCAGCGTCGCGCGTATAATGTGGTTAGCGTTCACCCCACGAGTTAGACCGAAAATCGCCCCGCGCGCATACGGGTCCCAGTACGGCGCACCCAGCCCGGTAAATGCCGGAACCACATACACACCATTGGTGTTTTGCACTTTGGTGGCGAAATATTCGGAATCGTAGGCGTCGTTAATCAACTTCATCTCATCGCGCAGCCACTGAATGGATGCGCCTGCCATAAACACCGCACCTTCCAACGCATAGTTCACTTCGCCAGTCGGGCCGCAGGCGATGGTGGTCAGCAGGCCGTTTTCTGATTTCACCGCTTTCTCGCCAGTGTTCATCAGCATAAAGCAGCCAGTGCCATAGGTGTTCTTCGCCATCCCTTCTTTCACGCACAACTGACCAAACAGCGCGGCCTGCTGGTCACCGGCGATCCCGGAGATTGGAATACGCGTGCCGCCTTTGCCGCCAATGTTAGTCTGACCGTATACTTCGGAAGAACGACGCACTTCTGGCAGCATCTCGCGCGGAATATCCAGCACTTCCAGCATTTTGTCGTCCCAGTCCAGGGTATGGATGTTGAACAACATGGTACGAGAGGCGTTGGTGTAATCGGTCACATGGACACGGCCCTGAGTCATTTTCCAGATAAGCCACGTATCAACCGTACCAAACAGCAATTCACCACGACGTGCACGCTCGCGAGAGCCTTCCACATGGTCGAGGATCCACTTCACTTTGGTGCCAGAAAAGTACGGGTCAATCACCAGACCGGTATTGCTGCGGATATAATCTTCTAAACCGTCACGTTTTAAATGCTCGCAGATTTCTGCGGTACGACGGCACTGCCAGACAATGGCGTTATAGATAGGCTTGCCGGTTTCTTTTTCCCAGACAATAGTGGTTTCACGCTGGTTCGTAATACCGATAGCTGCAATTTGATCGGAACTGATATCGGCTTTCGCCAGCACTTCTACCAGCGTGGAGCTTTGGGTGGCCCAGATTTCCATTGGGTCGTGTTCTACCCAACCTGGTTTTGGGTAGATTTGCTCAAATTCGCGCTGCGACACGCTAATGATATTGGCATCGTGATCCATTACGACCGCGCGGGAGCTGGTGGTGCCCTGGTCGAGCGCAACGATATATTTTTTTTCAGTCATGTTTAATTGTCCCGTAGTCATATTACAGCGAAGCTTTTTGTTCTGAAGGAGTTGTGGTTTCCTTTTCTTTCACAACACAGATATCGCAAGGCAAATGGCGACCAATCAGTTTGCGGTAGGCAAATGCACCTACAATCGCGCCAACGATAGGGCCAAAAAGCGGCACCAGGAAGTAAGGAATGTCTCTGCCGCCGGTAAAGGCGACATTGCCCCAGCCCGCCAGCCAGGCAAAGACTTTCGGACCGAAGTCACGCGCTGGGTTCATGGCAAAACCCGTCAATGGGCCCATAGATGCGCCAATGACCGCAATCAGTAGACCAATCAGCAAGGGAGCCAAAGGGCCGCGTGGTACACCGTTGCCATCGTCCGTTAACGCCAGGATCAGCCCCATCAGAATAGCGGTAATCACCATCTCAACTGCGAAAGCCTGCACAAAATTGATATGAGGATTAGGGTAAGTAGAGAAAGTGCCTGCCAGATCAACACTTTCAACGCTGCCGCGAACAATGTGATGAGTCTGCTCGAAGTCGAAAAATAAATTGTAGTAAAGCCCGTAAACTAAAGCCGCAGCACAGAAAGCGCCGGCAACTTGTGAAACGATAAAAGGAATAACTTTGCGCTTGTCGAAACAGGCAAACAGCCACAATGCAATGGTAACAGCGGGATTAAGATGCGCGCCGGAAACCCCTGCGGTCAGGTAGATAGCCATTGCCACCCCCAGTCCCCAAATGACACTGATTTCCCACTGACCAAAAGACGCACCAGCGACTTTTAGTGCTGCAACGCAACCCACACCGAAAAAAATCAACAACCCGGTACCGAGGAATTCAGCAATGCACTGGCCTTTCAAGGTTGATGTTTGACTCATAATCGGATCCTGAAGAGTTAATGTTTGTTGTATGCGTGAAAGTCACGGACCTCCACGATGCTTGTAGGCATGCTGTTAACTTATCGTTAACGAGCAAAAACGAGAAATATCGAACTTAAAATGTGTGTGCTTCGTCATAAAATGAGCGTTATCGCGCCATTTATTCCATCTGATTGTACATGATGCATGTTTGTTAGATCATTCGCGCAACAAATTTATTAACATTTTCGATTGATGTGGATTATGTCACCAGGAGAAGGATGAAAAGTGTGGCAAACCGTAATCTGCAAGGCGTGCCGCTGGACAGCGATGGCGCGGCTTCATACAATCGGAGCTAACTAAAGTGCGCTCGTATTTATTAAGGCGTCACCGGTAATCGGGACGAGGATTTTTTATCCATCAACGCCTTGCAATTCAGGAGAGGTATGACAATGTCATTAGAAGTGTTTGAGAAACTGGAAGCAAAAGTACAGCAGGCGATTGATACCATCACTCTGTTGCAGATGGAAATCGAAGAGCTGAAAGAAAAAAACAACTCACTGTCGCAGGAAGTTCAAAATGCCCAGCATCAGCGCGAAGAGCTGGAGCGTGAGAACAACCATCTGAAAGAACAGCAGAACGGCTGGCAGGAACGTCTGCAGGCCCTGCTGGGTCGCATGGAAGAGGTCTGATTACGCTTCATCTTTCGCGTAATTTCTTTACTGTGTAGGCCAACAGGTAACGCAGAAAAAAGGCACCTTGCGGTGCCTTTCTTATCATTCAATATCCAGCGGATCTTCTGAAAGAATAATCCCGGTATTGTCGGCATAAAGATGGTCGCCGGAGAAGAAGGTTACACCGCCAAAATTGACGCGGACATCGCTTTCGCCAATGCCTTCGCCAGCGGCACCAACCGGAATTGCCGCCATCGCCTGGATGCCGATATCCAACTCTTCCAGGTCATCTACCTGACGCACCGCGCCGTAAATAACCAGACCTTCCCATTCATTTTGTACTGCCAGACGCGCCAGTTCAGCATCGACCAGTGCGCGACGAACAGAACCACCGCCATCGACGACAAGAACACGACCACGGCCATTCTGTTCGAGCAGATCGTACAGCAACCCGTTGTCCTCGAAACATTTTACCGTGATTATTTGTCCGCCAAACGACGCCCGTCCGCCAAAGTTGGAGAACAGCGGTTCCACGACGTTAACATCTTCTTGATAGATGTCACAAAGCTCGGAAGTATCGTATTTCATAGGCTTAACATTCAGTTGCTGCGAGAATTTTCAGTATATCGCGCTATGTGGGCTGTTGGCAAAATCATCAATTGTTAATTGATATTTGTCAGTTATGCTGCCCACTGGCTTAGGAATATCCCTAAAATAAACAGCAGGTTAGTCAGTAACGCCCCCTTGACAGTGCGTTCCAGCATCGGTCGCATCGCCACCGGGTCCATTTCCCGCATCACATAACGGGCTTGCTTCACCAGCAACGGTGCCGCCAGCAGGAACAGCCAGCCCCACAGGCTATGCAGCGAAAAGAGATTAAACAGCGCCAGACATACCAGAGAGCCCATCAGCAGGCAGGCATGATAACGACGCGCGTTCACTTCACCTAAGCGCACCACCAGCGTGTTTTTGCCGTTTTCTCGGTCGCTATTGATATCACGCAGGTTATTAATGTTCAGTACTGCCGTTGCCAGCAGGCCGCATGCGGTCGCCGGAAGGATCAGTGCCGGAATCAATGTATGAGCCTGTAAATACCAGCTCCCCATGACGCTTAACCAGCCAAAGAAAACCAGTACGGAAATATCCCCCAGACCGATATAACCATAAGGACGATTGCCCACGGTGTAGGTGATAGCGGCAATGATCGACAACCCGCCAAGAATCAGGAAACCGACAAAATCAGCCAGCGTATGGCACGCCACTGCAACCAGTGCCAGCCCGGAGAGACAGATGAGCACGACGGTAATAATGAGCGCCCGTTTCATCTCTTGCTGGGTAATGACCCCTTTTTGCATGCCGCGTAGCGGCCCAATGCGGTCAGGTCTATCGCTGCCTTTTACCGCATCGCCGTAATCATTGGCGAGGTTAGAAAGGATCTGTAATAGCCCGGCGGTAATCAGTGCCAGCAGGGCGACCAGCGGATCAAAATGACCTTGCCACCATGCCAGCGCCGTCCCGACGATAATTGCAGCAAAGGCGAGGGGGAGGGTTTTAGGTCGTAAACTTTCCAGCCACGCCTGAGTTCGGCTAATTTGTTGTTCAGTCATAATACGCGCCAATAAAAATGGGGCCTTTCAGCCCCATCAAACAATGATGAAAATGATTGAACGCGATTATAGGATAAAACGGCTCAGATCTTCATCTGCCACCAACGCATCCAGATGTTTGCTCACATAATCTGCGTCAATAGTGATATTTTGACCGCTTAAATCGCTGGCGTCGTAGGAAATCTCTTCCATTAAACGCTCCAGAACAGTGTGTAAACGACGAGCACCGATGTTTTCGGTAGATTCGTTCACCTGCCATGCCGCTTCCGCGATGCGTTTAATACCGGAGTCGGTAAACTCGATATTTACGCCTTCAGTCGCCATCAGTGCTTTGTACTGCACGGTGATAGAGGCATTCGGCTCGGTCAGAATACGCTCGAAGTCGCTGGTGGTCAGTGCCTGCAGTTCAACGCGGATTGGCAGACGACCTTGCAGTTCCGGGATTAGGTCAGACGGTTTCGCAATCTGGAACGCGCCAGAAGCGATAAACAGAATGTGGTCAGTTTTGACCATCCCGTGTTTGGTGGAAACGGTGCAACCTTCTACCAGCGGCAGCAGGTCACGCTGAACGCCTTCACGAGAAACATCCGGACCGGAAGACTCGCCGCGCTTACAGATTTTGTCGATTTCGTCGATAAACACGATCCCGTGCTGCTCAACAGCGTCGATAGCGTCTTGCTTCAGCTCTTCCGGGTTCACCAGTTTCGCCGCTTCTTCTTCAATCAGCAGCTTCATGGCGTCTTTGATTTTCAGCTTACGCGCTTTTTGCTTCTGGCCGCCCAGGTTCTGGAACATGGACTGCAGCTGGCTGGTCATCTCTTCCATGCCTGGAGGAGCCATAATTTCAACGCCCATCGGTGCTGCGGCAAGATCGATCTCGATTTCTTTGTCATCAAGCTGGCCTTCACGCAGTTTTTTGCGGAATGCCTGACGAGCAGCGGACGGTTCCTGCTGCTGTTCGGTCTGTCCCCAGTTGTTTTTAGCAGGTGGGATCAGCACGTCGAGAATACGTTCTTCTGCCAGTTCTTCAGCGCGATAACGGTTTTTCTCGATAGCCTGGACGCGTACCATTTTCACGGCGGCATCGGTCAGATCGCGAATAATAGAATCCACTTCCTTACCGACATAGCCCACTTCGGTGAATTTGGTCGCTTCAACTTTGATGAACGGCGCATTCGCCAGCTTAGCCAGACGACGGGCGATTTCAGTTTTACCGACACCGGTCGGGCCGATCATCAGGATATTTTTCGGGGTCACTTCATGGCGCAGCTCTTCGTTGAGCTGCATGCGACGCCAGCGGTTACGCAGAGCAATCGCCACAGAACGCTTGGCGTTGTCCTGGCCGATGATGTGCTTATCCAGTTCGCTGACGATTTCGCGTGGGGTCATTTCAGACATGGGAGATCCTTACGCTTTGTAGCTTAATTCTTCGATGGTGTGGAAATGGTTGGTATAGATGCAAATGTCGCCTGCAATATCCAACGCCTTTTCAGCAATTTCACGGGCGCTAAGTTCAGTGTTTTCTAACAGCGCGCGCGCCGCAGCCTGGGCGTAAGGGCCGCCGGAGCCGATAGCAATAAGATCGTTTTCTGGCTGCACCACGTCACCGTTACCGGTGATGATAAGCGATGCAGTTTCATCCGCGACTGCCAGCAGTGCTTCAAGTTTGCGCAGCATGCGATCGGTACGCCAGTCTTTTGCCAGCTCAACGGCGGCTTTAACCAGATGGCCCTGATGCATTTCCAGTTTACGTTCAAACAGTTCGAACAGCGTAAAAGCATCCGCAGTACCGCCCGCAAAGCCCGCGATGACTTTGTCGTTGTACAGACGGCGGACCTTTTTCACGTTGCCTTTCATTACGGTATTGCCCAACGTGGCCTGACCATCACCAGCGATGACCACATGGCCGTTACGGCGTACGCTTACTATAGTTGTCACGAGCTGACCCCTTGGTTACGAATACAGAGTACAAACCCCGTACAAAAGTACGAGGCATAATGCAATTATAGATGGGGGGGATTTTGAGGGTTTCAACCCCCGGCGGCGAGCCGAATGCAGTTTGTATGACCCGCCATCTTCAACCGATTGAGGGTGCTGTCTGCGTTCTCTTTGCCTTTCACCGGGCCAATGACCACACGATTCCAGCCATTGTTGGTGGTGATTTTCGAGTCAAATCCTTCGAACGCCAGCTGAGCACGTACCGTCTCTGCCTGTTCCGCGCCTCTGAACGAACCGCACTGCACCATCCAGCGGCGTTCGTCTTTTTTCTCCGCCGTCGGTTTTGGCGCGTCAGCGGCACGAGCAACCGGTGCAGCTTGCTGCGGCTTCGACTGCGCGGTCGTGTGCGCAGGGGTTTGCAGCAGATCCTGGTACGGCTGCTGAGTAGAAGCTGGTTTAGACTGGCGCGGTTGCGCCTGTACCGGCGCGGCTTGCGACGTACGCGTCTGCTGCTGCCAGCTTTGTTCAGTCGTACGCGACTGCTGAGCCAGGCGTTGCTGCTCCGCTAATTGCTGCGCCTGACGCTGGCGTTGTAGCGTTTGCTGACGCTGTTCCGGCGTCTGTTCATTCCACGGAACCTCAACCAGCTGCGTTGGCTGCTGGCGCATATCAGCCTGCATTTGTTCAAGAAGCTGACGTTGTTCTGGTGTCAGTTGCTCCGGCGTTTTCACTTCACCACCGGCAGAAGGTTCTGTGGGCGCACGCACACCCGGCTGGCGACTTTCCAGCTCTTTAATGTAGCGCCAGCGTTCTTCTGGTTTTGGTGGTAGTCCGTTTCCGGTCACTTTCTGGCTTTGCAGCGTCTCGGACTCTTCTTTCTTGTGATGCGTAATGAAGTACAGACCACCGATAAAGGTCACAAGAACGGCGGCAGCAATAGCGACCATAGCGGGAGAAACCGCAGGCAGATTTCGTTGCTTTTTCCGTGAGGTGCTCTTTTTTCGCCGCGAAGGTGCCGGTTGGCTGCGGCGTACATAATCTCGTTGTGCCACTATCGTTTCGCTGTATTTATTCGTTCGTCAGCCCGCCATGTTACTTAAGCGGCGGGCCTTTGACCAGTCACGGCAGTCTTAAAGGTTTACTTTAAGGTAACGCGCGTGTTGATCCCCGGATGATAAGTTCGCAGTCCATTAAACGAGAGCCACTGCCAACGTGTTGCCCCTGCATTTGATCAAGCAATAACAGCATAGCTTCCCGACCGATTTCGTAACGCGGCTGCGCGATGGTTGTCAGCGGCGGATCACAAAATTGCGTCAGGTCGATGTTATCAAAACCGATTATGGAAAGGTCTTCCGGGACTTTCAGCCCCTGGCGTTTTGCCTGAGAAAGTGCGCCGAGCGCCATCACATCGCTATGGCAGAAGACTGCAGTAGGCGGTTGTGGAAGATCAAGCAGCTGTTGCATTGCTTTGCTTCCGGCTTCGAAGGTGAAGTCGCCACGGGCGATGTATTGTGGATCAACCATAATTCCGCAGCGACGCAGCGCCTGAACATAGCCTTGCAGGCGGTAGTGACACAGTGGCATCTCTTCGGGACCGGCTATACAGCCAATCCGTTTATGCCCTTGCTCATATAAATAATTTACTGCATCAAATGCGGCGGTCAGATTGTCGATATGAACGGTAGGCAGCTCCAGTTCCGGTGCAAATTCGTTCGCCATCACCATCGGCGGCAGATTACGCTGTTCCTCAATGCTGGCATCAAACGGCAGCCTTGAACCCAGCAGCAACATGCCATCAATTTGCTTGGTGATGATCAAATCGATAAAGGTTTTTTCCTGCTGATTTTGATGCGCACAGTCGCCAATCAGCACCAGATATCCGTGATTTGCCGCCGTAACTTCGATACCGCGAATAATTTCGCTAAAGAAGGGATCGCAGATATCCGGGACAATCACCAGAATGGTGCGGGATTCATTACGCTTGACGTTGCGCCCCATAGGCTGCGGTAAATAACCCACTTCCCGGGCCGCTTTTTCAACCCGATTACGGGTGGCCTGGGAGACTTTATCGGGATTCATTAATGCTCGGGAGACAGTCGCTGTAGAGACTTTTGCCTTGAGGGCAACGTCTTTCATGGTCGCGGCAGTTTCCTGCTTCTTCGCTTTCACACTCACTCCTCGCCTGGTACGTCAGGCGTACTACATCCATGTTTACTTCACATCGGCAACATTTTTAGCAGATAGCGCGTGAAAACGGTTACAGAATTTTCATGAAAAGTGTGATGAATATTGAATTTTTCGATCCGCCTCGCAACGTTTGCGCATTAGCCTTCGATGGGATCGACATCCAACACCCATTTCACCTTGCGGGAATCCGGTATTGTATTAATAAGCGCCAGCGTACCACTAATGATGTGTTGCAAGCGCACGCGGGAAGGGTGCTGCAACAAGATCTGCCAGCGCCAGCGGCCACCACGCTTAGGTGCCAGAGCCGGAACCGGGCCGAGAATCCACAGTTTGTCGTCTGCCAGCGGGCTGGAAAGGATCAGATTACGCAGTTGTTGCAGGAACAGCGGCGCGTGCTGATTGTTATGATCTTCCGCACGCACAATCACATGGCTGGTCCACGGCGGCAGCTGCATCATGCGTCGCTCAGCCAGCGCCTGTTCGGCAAAGGCGTCGTAGCCTTTATAGAGCAACGTTTGCAACAGAGGATGTTCCGGATGGTGCGTTTGCAGCACCACTTCGCCCTGTTTACCCGCACGCCCGGCACGACCGGCGACCTGGGTGTAAAGCTGGGCGAAACGTTCTGCCGAGCGAAAATCGGCAGAAAACAGCGCGCCGTCCACATCCAGTAACGCCACCAGCGTCACATCCGGAAAGTGGTGACCTTTCGCCAGCATTTGTGTGCCGATCAAAATCCTCGCGCCGCCGCGATGCACTTCCGCCAGTTGCTGTTCCAGTGCCCCTTTGCGGCTGGTGGTATCGCGGTCGATACGTGAAATGGGCACGCCGGGGAACATCGGCGCAAGCGTCTGTTCAAGCTGTTCGGTGCCCAGCCCCACGGGGACCAGGTGCGTGGAACCGCAGGAAGGGCACTGGCGCGGCACCGGACGCTGACTGTCACAGTGGTGACAGCGCAAATGCTGTTGCGCCTGATGCAGCGTGTAGTAGTGATCGCAACGTGGGCATTCGGCTATCCAGCCGCAGTCGTGGCACAGCAGCGCAGGCGCAAAACCCCGACGATTAAGAAAGAGGATAACCTGATTGTTGGCCTGTAAATGCTGGCGCATACGGGTGATTAACGCCGGAGCCAGACCTGCCTGCACCTTCTGACCTTTTAAATCCAGCACATGTTGAATTGCCGGACGAGCATTCCCTGCCCGACGGGTCAGGCGCAGCAGGCGGTATTTTTTCTGCTGGACGTTGCATAACGTTTCCAGCGCGGGCGTTGCGGAGCCAAGAATAATCGGGATTTGCTCGCTGTGCGCACGATACACCGCCAGGTCGCGGGCATGATAGCGCCAGCCTTCCTGCTGCTTGTAGGAGCTGTCGTGCTCTTCATCAATGACAATCACGCCGAGATTTTTAAACGGCGTAAACAGCGCGGAGCGGGTGCCGATCACAATCGCCGCCTCGCCATTTTTCGCTTTCAACCACGCAGAAAGCCGCTCGCTGTCGTTCAGGCCGGAATGCAGAACTTCCACGGGGGCATTAAAACGTTCACGAAAACGGGCGATAGTTTGCGGTGTCAGGCCGATTTCCGGCACCATCACCAGCGCCTGTTTGCCCTGAGCGAGCACGTTTTCCAGTACACTGAGATAAACCTCCGTTTTACCGGAACCGGTAACGCCCGCCAGCAGCCAGGCAGAAAAAGTATCTGCCGCGCTATGAATTGCGCCAACGGCGGTGGCCTGTTCGGTATTCAATCGCAACCGCTCACCAGAAACGGCATAGTTCGTTCGCCAGTCGCTAAACTCTGGTGTTTCACTTGCTAAATCACACAGACCTTTTTTGCGTAGCGCCTGCAACGCGGCATCATTAAATTCGAGCGTGGCGACCTGGTCGCGCCAGATTTTGCCTTGCCGTAACGCCGCCAGCGCCTGTTGTTGCTTGGGGGAGCGTTTCAGGCTGTTCAGATCCACCGCCTGGCCTTGTTCAGTGGCAAACCAGTACCACATCGGCGCGTTCGCCGCAGGCCGCCCCTGGCGCAGTAAAATCGGCAAGGCATGAAACAGCACATCGCCAATCGGATGATGATAGTAATCTGCCGCCCAGAGCAGTAACCGCCAGACGGAGTGAGTAAATACCGGCTCAACGTCCAGCACTTCCACTACCGCTTTCAGCTCGTTAAGCGGCAGCTCACTGACATCGCTAACTGACACCACAACCCCGATGCGCTCCTGCTGTTTGCCAAACGGCACGCGCACGCGACACCCGGCTTTAACCGTCATGCCTTCTGGCAGCAGATAGTCAAAGGTACGAGGAAGCGGAACGGGCAAGGCAACGTGGGCAACGGGCATAGCATCATCCTGACTTGAAATTCGGTGGGTTAGTATACACATTGCCGTAGAAGAGTGCGGATCAGTTTGCATACGCTGGTTAATTTCCGTATGATTTCGCGCCTTCGTACGAAATGATCGTATTGAAGCTATACTTTTAACATCGCGTGGTGTCTGGCGTTAGGGCTGGAAGAGCGACGCGGCCTTAAACCGAGGTTTTCCCATGAAAAAAGATATTCACCCGAAATACGAAGAAATTACTGCTAGCTGCTCTTGCGGTAACGTAATGAAAATCCGCTCCACTGTTGGTCATGACCTGAACCTCGACGTGTGCAGCAAGTGCCACCCGTTCTTCACTGGCAAACAGCGTGATGTTGCTACCGGTGGCCGTGTTGACCGCTTCAACAAGCGTTTCAACATCCCGGGCAGCAAATAAGACCGGATTTCCGAAAAAAGCGCCGCACGGCGCTTTTTTTGTGCCTGAATTTTGCCTTTTATAAATTCTGAAAAATTCCGGGGTGTTAACTCATTATCATTTCCTGTTGTTGACTGGCGCTAGGCTTCTGGTTCTTATTTATTTCAAAAGGATTTTACGATGAGCGGAAAACCGGCGGCGCGTCAGGGCGACATGACGCAGTATGGCGGTAGCATTGTTCAGGGTTCAGCCGGGGTGCGCATTGGTGCTCCCACCGGCGTGGCCTGTTCAGTGTGCCCCGGCGGGGTGACGTCCGGCCATCCGGTCAATCCGCTGCTCGGTGCAAAGGTCCTTCCCGGTGAAACCGACATCGCCCTGCCCGGCCCGCTG
>NZ_MIIV01000154.1:0-4529 GCF_001743015.1 Shigella sp. FC1567 | reverse complement strand
TTGTTCCATGTGAGCGCGACACGGTCCTCACAGCTCTCAGTGGCATCAGCAGCAACAGCGAAAGACTGCTGTCGAAGCTCCGCAGAGGCACTGAGTTTTTCCAGCCATGCAGCGACCTGTTCACGGAATCCGGAGGTATTGCGTGCAGAGACGGTATCGGAAAGGCGGTCAAGGAACGCGGAGAATGCCCGGGAATTCTCCTCGGTGGAAAAAGAAGTCCATTGTGTAGAAACCTCCCGACGATCTGCTTCAGGAAACCAGGCTGCCACAGTTTCGGGAAGAGGGGGGATCTGAAAGTTCTGCCCCCCTTCAGTGATGACTCTGATATGGCGCGAATGTAAATTTTGCGGCAACATCTGGCGTAAAAACAGTCTGTTTTGGTCTGACAGGGAAATACGAAACTGAGGCCCGTTAAAATTTGGAACCGAAGTTTGCTGTATTAAGAATAGCAGAGTTTGATCTGATAAGGGGTTATTTGCAATCTCAATAGTTATATGAGGATCTAAACGAAAAAGATTTGTCGGGATTGTAGTTATTTGGTTGTTTTCAAAATAAAAAAATCTTCTCATGATAATATTTTCTTGGATGTTTGGTAAGTTGCTTAATCTATTGCTATATGCAAAAAGAAGTTGCAGTCTCCTAGGTAAAGGGGGCAGTTCAGTAAGATGGTTGTGCGCAACCTTAAGTATCTTAAGATTAGAAGGCAGAGATGGAAGAGTTTGCAGTTCGTTGTTCCTAACCTCAAGTTTTTTTAAATTCAAGGGTAATGAAGGCAGTGTGGATAACCTATTATACTCTGCGCTTAGTGATTTGATGGTGTCTGGTAATAACGGCAGATTCTCTAATTGATTTTCGGACACATCCAAAGTTATTAGATAATGTGGTAATGCAGATATATGTGTTAAGAAATTATCTCTTGCAATAAGTTCTTTAATATTTTCAGGTAAATCAGTAAGGATGGTTAATTTATTACAGCTCACATCAAGCTTTTTAATGCAAGCAGGGAGTACAGGTAACGAGGAAAGCGCCAAGGCTCGCAGGTCCAGTTTATGCCCCTTAGAGGTAAGACATGCACGAAGTCTTCTTACCGCCTCAGTACGCTGTTCTTCCGGTAACCCCTGTTTCTCCCAATCATCCCATTCGGACAAATAATGGTTGGGGGATGTAATTTTGCTGATATGTGGAAATAAACAGGATGAAATATTTCTGAGCATATTAATTTCTCGCATATGGATATGGAATTAGATTGTGAATAAATTGTATTTAATGTATCTCTCCTAATGAGGAGGGTGTTTCAGAATATTCGCCATAAGGGAATGAGTGTTATATCATGCTTTCTATCCTGGTAAGTATGTTTGCTTTTTTCGTATATTTGGTTCATCTTTTTTTGATGTTTTACATATTCACAATGCAGAGGATTTATACCAGAAGACATTAGTCTTGAGTAAGATACTACAACATCTCCAACTATTTTAGCCAGCCTGACTACTTGACTTGGTAATATTTGTTGCTAATAATCATGTATAAAATAAGCTTATATACATAGTAACTTCAGCAAAGGATTTAGTAATGATCCAAATCATATATCAATGTACTGTTTTTTTCTTTAAAAAAACAGTACATTCTATTTTATAATGACTGTGTATTCCCATGGAAGGAGATCACCCAATTCTCCCCCCCGACTTTTGACGCAGTGTCTTGTTAACAGGGGGATTTACCATGCTTATTGGCTATGTACGCGTATCAACAAATGACCAGAACACCGATCTACGACGTAATGCGTTGAACTGTGCAGGATATGAGCTGATTGTTGAGCGAATGGGAGCTTGATTGGAAGTTGTTAGGGTATGGTGTTTACGGTCGTTGATATGGCGAACAAACGCGGGGAGCGTCACGCTCCCTAAATGGTCGCGAAAATATCTGTGGCATTGTCAAATTTGTGACGGTGACTAATATTTTAATGATATGCCATTCGAAATGGTGTGCTAACGTATTGATTTAATTGTGACGCGATGTTGTATTTTATCGCGTTTTGTTGTCTGTTTTTCATTCGCTTGATGTTGCTATTTACATGAAAAATAAAGAATTTATTGTTTTTGAGGTGTGTTTATGAAGCAAACAGTTTATATCGCCAGCCCTGAGAGCCAGCAAATTCACGTCTGGAACCTGAATCATGAAGGCGCACTGACGCTGACACAGGTTGTCGATGTGCCGGGGCAGGTGCAGCCGATGGTGGTCAGCCCGGACAAACGTTATCTCTATGTTGGTGTTCGCCCTGAGTTTCGCGTCCTGGCGTATCGTATTGCCCCGGACGATGGCGCACTGACCTTTGCCGCAGAGTCTGCGCTGCCGGGTAGTCCGACGCATATTTCCACCGATCACCAGGGGCAGTTTGTCTTTGTAGGTTCTTACAATGCGGGTAACGTGAGCGTAACGCGTCTGGAAGATGGCCTGCCAGTGGGCGTCGTCGATGTGGTCGAGGGGCTGGACGGTTGCCATTCCGCCAATATCTCACCGGACAACCGTACGCTGTGGGTTCCGGCATTAAAGCAGGATCGCATTTGCCTGTTTACGGTCAGCGATGATGGTCATCTGGTGGCGCAGGACCCTGCGGAAGTGACTACCATTGAAGGGGCCGGCCGCGTCATATGGTATTCCATCCAAACGAACAATATGCGTATTGCGTCAATGAGTTAAACAGCTCAGTGGATGTCTGGGAACTGAAAGATCCGCACGGTAATATCGAATGTGTCCAGACGCTGGATATGATGCCGGAAAACTTCTCCGACACCCGTTGGGCGGCTGATATTCATATCACCCCGGATGGTCGCCATTTATACGCCTGCGACCGTACCGCCAGCCTGATTACCGTTTTCAGCGTTTCGGAAGATGGCAGTGTGTTGAGTAAAGAAGGCTTCCAGCCAACGGAAACCCAGCCGCGCGGCTTCAATGTTGATCACAGCGGCAAGTATCTGATTGCCGCCGGGCAAAAATCTCACCTCATCTCGGTATACGAAATTGTTGGCGAGCAGGGACTACTGCATGAAAAAGGCCGTTATGCGGTCGGGCAGGGACCAATGTGGGTGGTGGTTAACGCACACTAACCGCTGATTTAACCGGCGCAGTCTCTCCTGCGCCGGTGTATTAACCTATCTCCTGTAACGCATGTCTCTGGCGTTCGACGATATTGGTCCACAAATTGTCTTTATCGTCAGTCCACAAATTAATCAGCAAGGCAAAAAAGCGTTCAGCTGCCGGAGAAAGCACGGCATCTTTGCGGCGAATAATCCCCAATGTCCGACGTATAACGGGTTCCACCAGTGGGATACCAATAATCGAAGAATAGGGCGCATGGGGCATTGCCAGACCAGGAAGCGCCGAAATCCCCAGTCCTGCCTCCACTAGTCCTAATGACGTCGAAAGATGACGCACTTCGTAAAACCAGTCCAGCTTCCAGGGCTTGTCGGCCAGCTGTTGTTCTATCAACAGTCGGTTGCCGCTGGAGGAGCGTACGCCAATCATTTTGTAACCCACTAACTCCTGCCATTCTACAAGCTGCTTTTTGGCCAATGGATGGTCACGCCGACAGGCAGCACGAACGGCTCGTTGACCAGTGGGGTAAAATCAATGGATGAATTTGTGACGTTGTTCATGTTTATGCCAAAGTCTGATTCGTTACACAGCACCGATTCCATGCAATTATTCGTGCCTTGTTCCAGAATCCGCACTTTAATATTGGGATACAGCTCATTAAATTTACCGATTGCCAGCGGTAAAAAATAAAATACTGCGGTCGGAATACACGCTAACGTCACCATACCACGATGATAAGCATTCATATCACGAATATTAAAAAGCGTTTCATCGAATTTCTTTATTAATTCCCGCGCCTCCGGGAGCAACCTTTTTCCTGCTTTTGTTAACGTAACCTTGCGAGTTGTACGCTCAAATAGTTGAATATGTAAATCTTCCTCCATCTTTTTTATTCTTCGCGTTAATGCAGGTTGCGTAATATTGAGTAATTTAGCGGCATTGTTAAACGAACTGGACTCTGCCAGTATGACAAATGCCTTCATACTTGATAATTCATGCTTCATTATTACTCCGGAAAATGGAAGCGACGATTTTGGGTGGCTGGCCGTTAAAAATTTTAACTGCATTTAGCCAACTTAAATTAATGAAAAAATGTTATTAATCGTTGAGCTAAAGTCATTAGAGATGCTTTGCCCTTAATGTAACCATATCGCAATAAGGGTAATGTTGCCAACTTACTGATTTAGTGTATGATGGTGATTTTAAGGTGCTTGCGTGGCTTCCATTTCCATCAGATGTCCTTCCTGCTCCGCTACTGAAGGCGTGGTGCGTAACGGCAAAAGCACTGCCGGACATCAGCGCTATCTCTGCTCTCATTGCCGTAAAACATGGCAACTACAGTTCACTTACACCGCCTCTCAGCCCGGTACGCACCAGAAAATCATTGATATGGCCATGAATGGCGTCGGATGTCGCGCCAGTGCACGCATTATGGG
>NZ_MIIV01000153.1:0-4560 GCF_001743015.1 Shigella sp. FC1567 | reverse complement strand
CCCCAGAGAAGTCAGTGGGTTACGCAGAGAATCGTAACGGGATACCAGATCAAGAGCCTGTCCAATGTGCATAAAAAAATCCGGAAACAAGTGAGCGTTTCCGGATTCTTACACAGCCACTGGATCGGTCAACTGATCCTTAACTGATCGGCATTACCCACGCCGGGGACGTTTTTGAGCGCGTCGGTAAGGTTGGTTGCGCCCTGATCTTTAATCACTTGTTCAGAAATCACCGTCATCGTGCGGGTAGTATCCGCTACCGGACGCGAGAATTTCGGATCGGCAGATTGTTGTGGCGCATAAAGCGAAGGCGTTGATGCTTCGACAACCAGCGTGTCATCCGCGTTAGTTTGCCCTTCGGCGGCGAGTGCCTGAGCCACAGGCGTGATGCCAATACAAAGACCGGCAAAGAACGTGAGCGAATGAAATTGTCTGGCAGGGAAATTGCGATTGTTTTCCATTTTGCAGGTGACTTTTTCTTATATGTTGAAATTTTCACTGTCACGAGAAAGCATCTCTGCGGATGCGATGCCACTGTTAATCCCGTGATAGTGTTCATGCAAGTGATAATAATTTTGATAAACATTATCACTTGGCGCGATTTTCTATCACCCATTGCGCGAAAAAGAAATACATTTATTTACATTGAGTTCATATTTGATGTTTTTTGATTACAAAACAGGCGAAAACTGCATCCAGAGGCGAATGCAGTTACGTTGGTGGGGTTATTTGTAGATGGTTGCAGTACCGAACATCTGGTCATTTCCGCCTGCGGAATTAATGACATAACCTTTCGCGCCTTGTTCGCGCGCTTTTTCTGCCAGTTTATCCTCCAGATCGCTTAGGTTTGATGCGCCAGTTGCCGAAACGGTACCGCGGGCCGTAGCTGACCGCTGTCCAGGTTACTCATCGGTTGCGCGGCATAAGCCGTGAGAGAGATTCTGCTCAGGACGGTGGCAATCAGTAGTGTGAGGCACTTTTTCATAATGACATCCTCATAAATACAACGGGTAGTGCCTGATAAGTGTAGGTCGCCTGCGCGATGCAAATGACGCAAAAAATTGACAGAGATGTGCTTATTTTTTGAACGATATATTTTTACAAAATAAGACAAATCAATGACATGCATAATGCTGATTTTTATGATGAATTGCCATAAACCATAGCCATGTTAAGGTTTTGGGGAATGATAAACGCAGCCAGATATTTACCCTGTCGCGTTATGCGGGTATCTTACGCCGCTGCTTAAAGGAGAATGCTATGTCCGCCCAGAAACCGGGGTTGCATCCGCGCAACCGTCATCACAGCCGCTACGATCTCGCCACGCTTTGTCAGGTCAATCCTGAACTCAGGCAATTCCTCACGCTTACACCCGCCGGGGAGCAAAGCGTAGACTTTGCCAATCCGCTGGCGGTGAAGGCGCTCAATAAGGCGTTGCTGGCCCATTTTTACGCCGTAGCGAACTGGGATATCCCCGACGGTTTTCTCTGCCCACCAGTACCCGGCCGGGCGGATTATATTCATCACCTTGCCGATTTACTGGCTGAAGCAAGCGGAACAATTCCAGCGAATGCCAGCATTCTGGATATCGGCGTTGGTGCGAACTGTATTTATCCGCTGATTGGCGTACATGAATATGGCTGGCGTTTTACCGGTAGTGAAACCAGCAGCCAGGCGTTAAGCAGTGCGCAGGCGATTATCAGTGCTAATCCGGGGCTTAACCGCGCCATTCGTCTGCGTCGGCAAAAAGAGAGTGGGGCAATTTTTAACGGCATCATCCATAAAAACGAGCAATACGACGCGACCTTGTGTAACCCGCCATTCCACGATTCCGCCGCTGCAGCGCGGGCAGGTAGTGAGCGTAAACGCCGTAACCTGGGGCTGAACAAAGACGATGCACTGAACTTTGGTGGTCAGCAACAGGAGTTGTGGTGTGAAGGTGGTGAAGTCGCCTTTATCAAAAAGATGATTGAAGAGAGCAAAGGCTTCGCGAAGCAGGTGATGTGGTTTACCTCGCTGGTATCTCGTGGTGAAAACTTACCGCCGTTGTATCGTGCTCTGACCGACGTGGGCGCGGTGAAGGTGGTAAAAAAAGAGATGGCCCAGGGGCAAAAGCAGAGTCGCTTTATTGCCTGGACCTTTATGAACGACGAGCAGCGCCGCCGTTTTGTCAATCGCCAGCGTTAAAGCGTTGGCTCCCCCGGCGGTAACGGTTCAGCCGGGGTCGCGCCCGGAGTAGGCAGCACCTAATAAGTCTGCACTGGCGCGCGAACGCCCACCAGGTCGAAATGTTTTTTCACCTGGCTGTCGAGGGCAAAGCGTACCGTCCACTGTTTGAGTGGCAGCGTGGTGAACGAAACACGCAGTGTAAACGCGGTATTGCTTAAGCCGACAATCCCGGCAAAATTCGGTTCACCAATAATCAGCCCGCGAATTTCTTCGTTTTCCATCAATTCCGCTACCGCATCTTTCAGTGCCTGATTGGCTTTATCAGCATCTTCATGGCGATCAACATCGTAGTTTGCCACTACCGAACCAATACCGCGGACGAAGTTAGCAAAGGTGGTTATCGAAGACCACGGAATGATGTGATACGCCCCGGTATCCTGGCGCACGCCCACGGAGCGAATCGACATCCGTTCCACTGTGCCGGTCAACGGCCCGATAGTCACCAAATCTCCAGTGTTCATGCCGTTTTCAAACTGAATAAACACCCCGGTAATGATATCTTTCACCAGCGTTTGCGAACCAAACGAGATAGCCAGACCTAATGCCCCGGCACCTGCCAGCAATGGCGCGATATTGACGCCGATTTCCGACAACACAATCATGATGGTGATGGTACTGATAATCACCGCCAGCGCGTTACGAAACAGCGTCAGCAGGGTACGCGTACGGGCGCTGGGTAGCGGGCGGCCATGAATATCCGAAGCCAGCCGGTTTTCGATCAAACTGGCGAGCACCGTCCAGCCAACCGCCGAGAAAAAAAGAATAAGTGCGATACGGATCAGGATATCTACGGTTTTCTGCCCCGCGCCGTTTTGCAGCCAGTTCCAGAAATCGAACAATCCCCATGCGCTCAACAGCAACATTACCGCCACGCAGACGGTCAGAATACGCGCCGTTTTCAGCGCCGCCGAAAGCCAGCCATTCAGCCGTTTTTGCAACTCCGGATAGTTACGCTGAGTATGTGGCGAGAGGGTGATGGTTTTCGCCAGCCAGCGGGAAAACATACCGGAAACAAACGCTGCGATACCAATAATCGCCAGGCTGCGCACCGTTGCACCCATCATAAATTTCAGGCTGTTGCCCGGATCGAACAACGAAAAGAAAAACAGCACGATAAAATAGGCGCTTGCCAGCCAGTGCCACACCAGCGCAAAGGCGCGGATAAACAGGCTGAAAAAGGCCAGCGAATGCTCCGCAAAGTTGAGCAAATGTTGGGTAATCTCTTTTTTATTGCGAAAGATCAGGTACAACGCCCAGACGGTCATGCACAGCATAATGATGACGTTCGCCAGCGCACCTATCTGTACATTCACCTGATTAGAGATAATCGGCACGGCCACAATCAGGCCATAACCTATCAAACTGCTTAACCAGCTCAGGCGACGACTCCAGTAACGGGCGGTCTCGTCATGAATCGTGAACGGGCGCAGTTCAGCCACGTTTGGGCAAAAAATCAGGCGTAGTACAGCTTTGAAAAATTCAATCAGGGCAAAGGCGTTGAGAAACAAACTTTGTTGGAAAGCGATGGTGCGACTGCCTGCATTCAGGTTGTCGCTTAATACCTGGCCGACAAATAATGTCAGTGCCAGTAACAGTAGGTCGATAATAAACGCCCCGATAATCATCGCCGGAAGCTGCAACCAGTTACTGCGCTCACGATTTTTTTGCCGCGCCCACAGGCCCATTTTGCGATACAGCGGCAGTGCGCACAGGCGAATCAGCCAGTAAAAACCAAACACTAATACCGCTAACATTGAAAAATGGGTCAGCGCATTGCTGAATGTTTGTGGATTAAACGGCTTATGCGGGGAGCCGGTAATATTGCGATAAAGTTGCCCGAAGCGGGCGGAAAGGGCTTCACCATAATGGCGGCTGACTTCGGTGACCTTTTGCAGCACGGTTTGCTCTTCAACCAGCGTCGGCGGCACGATCTTCGGGACCGGTTCCGCAGGGGGCGTCGCGGCGACAGTACGCAACTGGTCGATCAATTCTTTACGCGAGGTGTCGTTATCCAGCACATCCGCTAGTGCGCCATAGGCCGCTTTTTTTTGTTCGATATCCGGTTCCGGGGCCGGTTCAGTCGTTGAGTCCGTTGTCGTTGTGGTTGTAACGCCGGGTATGGATACCGCGTGGGCAGGTGCGCCCAGCAGGCAGAAGAGGATGAACAGGATCCACCGCATGACTCCTCCAGTGAGAAAACAGAGCAAAAAGATAAGTATAGATGCTGGGGGGGCCCCTATTAAGTTGTCAAGCATGTTATGACCCCTGCGGGGTATAAAAAGTCCCGTCGCGCATCATGGCGAACAGAACGTCGCAGCGTCGTCTCGCCAG
>NZ_MIIV01000152.1:0-4652 GCF_001743015.1 Shigella sp. FC1567 | reverse complement strand
TTTCTGGTGCGTACCGGGCTGAGAGGCGGTGTAAGTGAACTGTAGTTGCCATGTTTTACGGCAATGAGAGCAGAGATAGCGCTGATGTCCGGCAGTGCTTTTGCCGTTACGCACCACGCCTTCAGTAGCGGAGCAGGAAGGACATCTGATGGAAATGGAAGCCACGCAAGCACCTTAAAATCACCATCATACACTAAATCAGTAAGTTGGCAGCATTACCAGTTAGCTAATGTTGCTACTTCCTTCCCTGACTATTGATGATCTGAATGAATTGTCGCGGTAAAATAGCCCCGCCAGGGGGTTCCGGCATGACGACAATTATCTGGAGGAGCCTGATAAAACAATGATCGCTGAACTGTTTACAAATAATGCGCTTAATCTGGTCATTATTTTCGGTAGCTGCGCAGCATTGATTCTGATGAGCTTTTGGTTTCGCCGCGGAAATCGTAAAAGAAAAGGTTTTTTATTCCATGCGGTGCAATTTTTAATCTACACCATAATTATCAGTGCTGTTGGTAGCATTATTAATTATGTTATAGAAAACTATAAACTCAAATTTATCACCCCAGGCGTTATCGATTTTATCTGTACGTCCCTGATTGCGGTTATTCTGACGATTAAGCTATTTTTGCTGATTAATCAGTTTGAAAAACAGCAGATTAAAAAAGGTCGCGATATCACCAGTGCGCGGATTATGTCGCGCATTATCAAAATCACCATTATTGTGGTGCTTGTTCTGCTTTATGGCGAACATTTCGGCATGAGCCTTTCTGGCTTGCTGACCTTTGGTGGTATTGGTGGTCTGGCTGTCGGTATGGCCGGTAAAGATATTCTGAGTAATTTCTTTTCCGGGATCATGCTCTATTTCGACCGTCCTTTCAGTATTGGCGACTGGATCCGTTCACCGGACAGAAATATCGAAGGTACAGTAGCGGAAATTGGCTGGCGAATTACCAAAATTACGACCTTTGATAATCGTCCATTGTACGTACCGAACTCGCTGTTTTCGTCGATCAGCGTAGAAAACCCAGGACGAATGACCAACCGCCGCATTACCACGACCATTGGTTTACGTTATGAGGATGCGGCAAAAGTGGGCGTTATTGTCGAAGCCGTACGTGAGATGCTGAAAAATCACCCGGCCATCGACCAGCGACAAACCTTACTGGTTTATTTCAACCAGTTTGCCGACTCGTCATTGAATATTATGGTTTATTGCTTTACCAAAACCACGGTATGGGCTGAATGGCTTGCTGCACAACAAGACGTTTATTTGAAGATTATCGATATTGTGCAGTCACACGGCGCGGACTTTGCCTTCCCCAGCCAGACGCTGTATATGGATAACATTACACCGCCGGAACAGGGGCGCTAAATCAGACATCACTGGCGTTATCCACAAGGGTAACGCCAGTTCCCATCACATCAATGCTTCACAATATACATAATCCGGCTGTACGCCACATCTTCCGGGTTATTAATGGGATAACCTTTCAGCCACGGCTTGATTAATCGTCCATTGGTATATTGATAAATTGGTGCAATCGGTGCTTGCTCCATGAGGATTTTTTCTGCCGCGTTGTAATCGGCATTACGCGCTTTAACGGTATTTTCCGTCGATGCCTGGGCCAGAACTTTGTCGTATGCCGGATTGTTAAAGCGTGAAATATTTCCTGAATGCGTTGACGTTAATAATGTCAGGAAAGTGGAGGGTTCATTATAATCCCCCACCCATGAGGCGCGGATAACATCAAAATTGCCGGTGTTACGGCTATCGATATAGGTTTTCCATTCCTGATTTTGCAATTTAACATCTACGCCAAGGTTCTTTTTCCACATCGATGCTACAGCAATCGCAATTTTTTGATGGTTTTCTGAAGTGTTATACAAAAGCGTCAGCTTCAGCGGTTTTTGCGGACCATAACCAGCTGCGCTCAACAAAGTTTTTGCCTGCGCATTCAGTTCTTCCTGACTCATTTGTTCAAACGGCGAAGGTTCCGGCGTAAATCCGGCGGTAACATCTGGTGTAAAATGCCACGCTGGCTTTTCGCCCGTTCCCAACACTTTTTCGGTCATCAGGCGGCGATCTATCGTCATACTTAATGCCAGGCGAACGCGCTGATCTGCCGTCGGCCCTTTTTGCGTGTTAAACGCATAATAATAGGTCCCGAGCTGCGGCGGCGTATAAACCTGCCCCGGAATATCCTTCAACAGCTTCTGATACATATTTTTCGGGAAGGATTCGGTGATATCAATATCCCCCGCGAGGTAACGCTTAGTGGCTGCGGATTCCTGATTAATTGGCAGGAAGGTCACTTTTTGCAGTACCGTTTTGGCGTTATCCCAATAATGGGTATTCGGTACCACGACCAGTTTTTCATTGACTACGCGTTCTTTAAGAACATAAGCGCCATTGCCGATCAGATTTCCGGGTTTCGTCCACTCTTTACCGCTTTCTACGTTGGCTTTTTGCACCGGGAAGAAGGCAAAGTTAGCGGTTAAATTCACAAACCACGGCAACGGTTTATCAAGCTGAATTTTCAAGGTATGGGCATCAACTGCGGTGACGCCAAGCTGGTCAGGCGTAGCTTTACCATCAATAATCGCCTGTGCGTTGTTGATTCCCGCCAGCGCGGCAAACCATGCAAATGGCGATAGCGTTTTCGGGTCCACCAGACGCTGCCAGCTGTAGACAAAATCTTGCGCCGTTACCGGTGTGCCATCCGCCCATTTTGCGTTATCGCGCAGGGTAAAAGTCCAGATACGGTTGTCATTACTTTTCCACTGAGTCGCAACGCCGGGGACAATCTCCCCTTTCTCGTTCTGATTCACCAGTCCTTCAAACAGATCGCGAATGACCTGAATCTCTGGCAGGCCCACGGCTTTAGCGGGATCCAGCGACGCAGGCTCATCTTTAATGTGGCGCACCAGCTCCTGCTTCTCTGCCAGTACTGTGCCGCTCGGAACTTCTGCAGCATACGAAAGAGAAATGCTGCTGACCAACAGCGCACAACACGTGACTGAAACAGAGTGCTTCATAAGTTTCCCTCTAACCGACATTAAAATTGATGCGTAATTATTTGTTTCGCCTTAAAGAAATGCAAACAACTTCCATCAAAAAAGTGACACAGGAAGCATAAAATGTTTTATGTATCAATATATTAAATCAGATTTAGTGTAAATAATCGACGCCAAAATGCGGCAAAGCACATAGAACACCGAATACTACGTTCAGGCTTCGCACGTTCAAACCAGTTTTCGGTATCAAAATCAGCATCTGTCGCCATTGTACGAAGAATAAAAAATAACCAAAACGTTGAAAGGAACTGAGAATACGTTAAGAGAGAAATTAAATTAATGTATCAGCAAGTAGTGCTAAACAGCACCTTTATACTTCAGCCTATCTATAAATAATGAGAATGCCGAGCCAGCATGTCGACGGTGTGGATAGTACAGGTGATAACCGGGTAAATCTGGTGTGAATTTATCCAAAACACGTATCAGTTTTTTTTCTTTAATAGCCCGCTCAACCTGATCATAAGGTAGATACGCCAATCCATGCCCATCAATTGCAGCATCAATGATCAGGTCTATCGTATTCAGTAAAAGCTGACCTTCCATGCGAACACGAACTTCACGTCCACCGCGTATTAATCTCCAGCGATTTGCTGTACCCGATGTGGGAAGATACAAATTAATTGCCTGATGATCTATTAATTGTGACACTGACGTTGGAACACTTCGGCGAGAAAAATAATCCGGTGAGCCAACAATAGCCATTGGTATATCTGGCCCGATTCGAATGGCGATCATATCTTTATCCATCTCCCCACCCAGACGGACGCCTGCATCAAAACGTTCAGAAACGACATCGGTCAAACCATAATCAATGGTGAGCTGAATATCAATTTCAGGATGCGATTTCAGGAATGTGCGCATTGCTGGTAACAATATCGTTTTTGCTGCATGTTCTACAGTAGTAATACGTATTGTCCCGGATGGGCGGTTCTGCAGCTCGCTCAGGGATGCCAGGGCTGAATCTATGTCATGCAACATAGGGCCAAGAACAGACAAAAGATGCTCGCCCGCTTCAGTTGGAACAACGCTGCGCGTGGTTCGCGTCAGAAGCCGCAATCCCAATCGTTCTTCTATACGACGCACTATCTGGCTTAAAGCTGACTGCGCCATGCTCAGGCGGGCTGCTGCACGAGTGAAGCTACGCTCCTCTGCAACGACGACAAACGCCATCAGATCAGCGATTTCTTCACGCTTCATTCAGTATCTCCATGCAATCTATTAATCATTTAAATTGGATTTGCCCCTATATTTCCAGACATCTGTTATCACTTAACCCATTACAAGCCCGCTGCCGCAGATATTCCCGTGGCGAGCGATAACCCAGCGCACTATGCGGATGCCATTCGTTATAATGCTCGAACGCCTCTGCAAGGTTCTTTGCTGCCGTTAACCCGTCTGGTTTGGGCATGATACTGATGTAGTCACGCTTTATCGTTTTCACGAAGCTCTCTGCTATTCCGTTACTCTCCGGACTCCGCACCGCCGTGTTCTTCGGTTCAAGTCCCAACATCCGGGCGAACTGGCGTGTTTCATTAGCCCGGTAGCATGAACCATTATCCGTCAGCCACTCCACT
>NZ_MIIV01000151.1:0-4667 GCF_001743015.1 Shigella sp. FC1567 | reverse complement strand
AACCGTTCTGACAGCTTCGGCTTTGAACTCTTTAGAGTAACGTTGGTTTTTTCTGCTCATTATTAGCTCCTTCTGATGCCATTCTATTTCAGGAAGGAGTGTCCGTTAAACTCAGGCTACCTCAGGGTTGTAGGCGCGTGGGTATGGAACCGAAATAAAGAAACGGTGGAAACCTGCCACGCAAAAGCAGTGGTACTGGCAACCGGCGGTGCGTCGAAGGTGTATCAGTACACCACCAATCCGGATATTTCTTCTGGCGATGGCATTGCTATGGCGTGGCGCGCGGGCTGTCGGGTTGCCAATCTCGAATTTAATCAGTTCCACCCTACCGCACTGTATCACCCACAGGCACGCAATTTCCTGTTAACGGAAGCACTGCGCGGCGAAGGCGCTTATCTCAAGCGCCCGGATGGCACGCGTTTTATGCCCGATTTTGATGAGCGCGGCGAACTGGCCCCGCGCGATATTGTCGCCCGCGCCATTGACCATGAAATGAAACGCCTCGGCGCAGATTGTATGTTCCTCGACATCAGCCATAAGCCCGCCGATTTTATTCGCCAGCATTTCCCGATGATTTATGAAAAATTGCTCGGGCTGGGGATTGATCTCACACAAGAACCGGTACCGATTGTGCCTGCTGCACACTATACCTGCGGTGGTGTAATGGTTGATGATCATGGGCGTACGGACGTCGAGGGCTTGTATGCCATTGGCGAGGTGAGTTATACCGGCTTACACGGCGCTAACCGCATGGCCTCGAATTCATTGCTGGAGTGTCTGGTCTATGGCTGGTCGGCGGCAGAAGATATCACCAGACGTATGCCTGATGCCCACGGCGTCAGTACGTTACCACCGTGGGATGAAAGCCGCGTTGAGAACCCTGACGAACGGGTAGTAATTCAGCATAACTGGCACGAGCTACGGCTGTTTATGTGGGATTACGTCGGCATTGTGCGCACAACAAAACGTCTTGAGCGCGCCCTGCGGCGTATCAATATGTTGCAACAGGAAATAGACGAATATTACGCCCACTTCCGCGTGTCGAATAATTTGCTGGAGCTGCGTAATCTGGTGCAGGTTGCGGAATTGATTGTTCGCTGTGCCATGATGCGCAAGGAGAGTCGTGGCCTGCATTTCACACTGGATTATCCGGAACTGCTCACCCATTCCGGTCCGTCGATCCTTTCCCCCGGCAATCATTACATAAACAGATAAAAAGCCTGGGTCAGCGCCGTATACGCTTCGGAATAGTTCTGGTCTGGCCCACGAATGACTAAGCGATCGCTAAAGCATTCTCCCGCCTGCGGGGAGAATGCCAGCAGCACCCGATGCGGCAGTCGCGCTTCGTTTTCCGCCACATCCGTCCGCAAACGTAAATGCCAGCCCATGCTTAATGCCAGCTCCGTAAAACCATTACCAATCTGCTCTGGCAGCACTACGCAGAAAAATCCCTCTTCGGTAATGCACTCCGCCGCACAGGTCAGCAGCGATGGGTGATCAAGCGTAGTGGTATAGCGAGCCTGTTCCCGTTGAGGGATCGCGCACTCTACTCCCTGCTGATAGTAAGGTGGGTTACTGATGATTAAATCGAAGCGTACTGTCTGCTGTGTGAGCCACTGCTGAATATCCGCCGTATGGACGTTAATCCGCTCTGCCCACGGGGACTGGTTGATATTTTCCTGCGCCTGCGCGGCAGCTTCACTTTCCAGCTCAACGGCATCAATTATCACGCTGTCACTGGTTCGCTGCGCCAGCATCAGTGCCAGCAACCCGCTACCCGCGCCGATATCAAGGCAACGTTTCACCCCAGCCACCGGTGCCCATGCGCCCAGCAAAATGCCATCCGTTCCCACTTTCATCGCACAGCGATCGTGAGCAACAAAAAACTGTTTAAAAGTAAATCCATTACGACGAAGCACGGATGTAGACTGTGACATGAAAATAAAACCTTGCAGGAAAAACGGCGATAGCACCGGGTGAGAACAATACCCGAGAAGCGATATCCATACAAACAGATGAAGATTGCAGCCGTAACGTCTATAATCAGCGCCCCACACAGAGGTAGAACATGACTGTAACGACTTTTTCCGAACTTGAACTCGACGAAAGCCTGCTGGAAGCCCTCCAGGATAAAGGTTTCACTCGCCCGACCGCCATTCAGGCTGCCGCCATTCCGCCTGCGCTCGATGGCCGTGATGTACTCGGTTCTGCGCCGACAGGCACCGGTAAAACGGCGGCGTATCTGCTGCCAGCGTTGCAGCACCTGCTCGATTTCCCGCGTAAGAAATCCGGTCCGCCGCGTATTTTGATCCTCACCCCAACTCGCGAGCTGGCGATGCAGGTGGCCGATCATGCCCGCGAACTGGCGAAACATACGCATCTGGATATCGCCACCATTACCGGCGGCGTAGCCTATATGAACCACGCGGAAGTGTTCAGCGAAAATCAGGACATCGTGGTCGCCACGACCGGACGTCTGCTGCAATACATAAAAGAAGAGAACTTCGATTGCCGCGCGGTTGAAACGCTGATCCTCGACGAAGCAGACCGTATGCTGGATATGGGCTTCGCTCAGGATATCGAACATATTGCTGGCGAAACGCGCTGGCGTAAACAGACCCTGCTCTTTTCGGCAACGCTGGAAGGCGATGCGATTCAGGACTTTGCCGAGCGTCTGCTGGAAGATCCGGTGGAGGTTTCTGCCAATCCGTCCACCCGTGAGCGCAAAAAAATTCATCAGTGGTATTACCGCGCCGATGACCTGGAACATAAAACCGCATTGCTGGTGCATCTGTTAAAACAGCCGGAAGCGACCCGCTCAATTGTGTTTGTGCGTAAGCGTGAACGTGTGCATGAGCTGGCAAACTGGCTGCGCGAAGCGGGCATCAACAACTGCTATCT
This sequence comes from Shigella sp. FC1567, assembly GCF_001743015.1. Classification (NCBI taxonomy): domain Bacteria; kingdom Pseudomonadati; phylum Pseudomonadota; class Gammaproteobacteria; order Enterobacterales; family Enterobacteriaceae; genus Shigella; species Shigella sp. FC1567. The sequence continues at coordinate 1,766 of NZ_MIIV01000151.1, read as the reverse complement.
CGAAGGTGAGATGGTACAGGGCAAGCGTAATGAAGCGATTAAACGCCTGACCGAAGGCCGCGTAAACGTACTGGTAGCAACCGATGTTGCCGCGCGCGGTATCGACATTCCAGACGTCAGCCACGTCTTTAACTTCGATATGCCGCGCAGTGGTGATACTTATTTGCACCGTATCGGACGTACCGCGCGCGCCGGTCGTAAAGGCACCGCGATTTCGCTGGTGGAAGCCCATGACCATCTGCTGCTTGGCAAAGTTGGCCGTTATATTGAAGAGCCGATAAAAGCTCGCGTCATTGAGGAACTACGCCCGAAAACGCGTACGCCAAGCGAGAAGCAGACCGGCAAGCCATCGAAGAAAGTACTGGCAAAACGCGCCGAGAAGAAAAAAGCTAAAGAGAAAGAGAAGCCGCGGGTGAAAAAACGCCATCGCGACACCAAAAATATTGGTAAGCGCCGTAAACCGAGCGGAACGGGCGTGCCACCGCAAACGACAGAAGAGTAATCTTAATTCCGGGTTTAAGCCCGGAATTAAAAGTGCTGGCAAACGCAAAACTGCCTGATGCGCTACGCTTATCAGGCCTACATGGCTCATGCAATATATTGAATTTGCACGATCTTGTAGGCCGGATAAGGCGTTCACGCCGCATCCGGCATGAACAAAACGCACTTCGTCGACAAGTTGGGTGCCGGGTTTAAGCCCGGCATTATTTTTATCCCGGCAAAAAACACTCTTCAATACACTGAATAAAAGTGTGCATCGCCGGGCTAACCGCTTTTCCAGCATGGTGTGCGCACATAGCCGTAATGGTCTGCGACTGTTCGCCAAAAGGCAATTCAATTAATTCTCCGCTCTCAAGCTCTTTTTCCACCGCAAAGCGGGGCAAGTAACTGACACCGATATTCGCCGCGACACAACGTTTGATACTTTCAATGCTTAACAGCTCAATGGTGTTTTCCACCGTGATCCGCCGCTGACGCAGCGTGCTCTCAAATATCTGCCGGAAGACACATTGCGGTTCGTTGATAATAAAGCTACAGGCGTTATGTCTTCCCGGCTCAGTAAAATCGACATCTGCAATTTGCGGTGAAGCCACCAGCACCAGCGATTGTTCACCCAACTCTCGTCGGTTCAGGGCATCATCATTCCCTACGCGATAAAAGACGCCGACATCGGCCTCATCATTCAGTAGCGCATCACGGATCACGTAACAGTTCAGCGACTGCAACGATAAACGCACTTTTGGTGCGCGTTGCCGAAAACGCTGCAACACCTGCGGCATTCGGTAAGAGAGCAACGTTTCGCCCGAAACAACGCGTAGTTCCCCGTCCGGATCTGACCCCTTTTTGGCAGCCTCACGAAGCGTATCCATCACTCGGGTAAGTTCATAAATGTGCGGCAGCAACTTTTTTCCTTCGCGGGTAAGGCACATCCGTCGGCCAATTTTCTCAAATAACTGGACTGAAAACTCCTGCTCAAGCTGCTGAATATGAAAAGTCACCGTCGATTGTGTACAGCACAATTTTTGCGAAGCTCGCAAAAAGGAACCCTCTTCCACCACGGTTTTAAGCGTAATAAAACGGCGCAGATCCATAACCCCGAACCTATCGAAAATATCGAATCTAGAATATAAAAACATTCATTTTTTTAAATGTTCTGTGTCGGGTACTGGATTTGCCCCTATATTTCCAGACATCTGTTATCACTTAACCCATTACAAGCCCGCTGCCGCAGATATTCCCGTGGCGAGCGATAACCCAGCGCACTA
>NZ_MIIV01000150.1:0-4745 GCF_001743015.1 Shigella sp. FC1567 | reverse complement strand
GCGCGGAAACTGCTGGGATAACAGCCCAATGGAACGCTTCTTCAGGAGTCTGAAGAACGAATGGATGCCGGTGGTGGGTTACGTAAGCTTCAGCGAGGCAGCTCACGCCATAACGGACTATATCGTTGGATATTACAGCGCACTAAGACCGCACGAATATAACGGTGGGTTACCCCCAAACGAATCGGAAAATCGATACTGGAAAAACTCTAACTCGGTGGCCAGTTTTTGTTGACCACTTCATACAATTAATATACATTAAGTAACAGACATTCGAGCCTTGATTTGAGAAAACCTGTCATTCATTTGTTTTATGTAGCTATCTATTTCCTCTGATGCATAACTAAAAAGTTCTCCCATTTCACGAGCAATAATAATCTCAGATTTAATAGACTTTAACTCTGGCGACTCATCTCTTAACACTTGCATAATCTCTCTTTTTATATCATATAGTTCTATAAACCGATTTGCCCGTAGTTCTCCTTGGGGAGAATCATTTCTGAATACAACAATTATATACAAAAAATCACTATTTTCTTTAGGGAAGATCTTACAACTAATCTCTGGGAGCTCACATAATGCATGTAAGTCAGGATGGTACAAACTATCCACAGAAAATTGCCCCATAGGACGTTTTCCAGATATAACTGTCAACCAGCTTCCTTCCGGTATACTGGCTTCGTCTCTGGAAATAGGCTGAAAATCTTCCGGACATGGAGAATACATTGTCTTCATATAATTAAGTCGTCTGGATTTCTCATTAATAAACTCCTCTATTTTTAATTGTGCCATACTTCTGGTTATACCAGAGATATACTTCTTGTCATATATGTTTGGTGATTCATTAAAGTAACCATGTTCAACTCTAGGATAAATATTTCTCACTATATATTCAGTATTTGCAGTATTTATTGGAAATACGTTCTTAATATTCTTGATGGGACTAATCATTTTAATCTCTATACTCAAATATAAACATTACCATGAACAATATAATTGTTCCTAAGTGGAATGTCTCCACGGAGAACACTTTATCTATCGGGAAATAGTGCGGGCAACAGTGTTTAATTATATCGAGTGCGATTACAATCGCTGGCGACGGCACCGTTGGTGTGGCGGCCTCAGTCCGGAACAATTTGAAAACCAGAACCTCGCTTAGGCCTGTGTCCATATTACGTGGGTAGGCTCACAGAGCCTCACTTACGACTGCGTCCATATTATGTGGGTAGGATCAATAAAGACGTTTTATATGTGTCTGCTTGCAGCCAGAAAATTTATACCCTGCAGGTATCATAAACATGCTTGATAACTTAATTGGGGCTCCCTCTTCCTTTTATGGTGTAATTGTTTGATTGAATACTTCCGGGGATTTCAGTATGAAATGAAGTATATTTAATATACTTTACAAAAAGTTTGTATTAGTGGAATAAGGACAATAGCTTATCCAAACTGCCAAGCCTCTTTATTATAAGTAAGATCTGGCACTGGAATATTCTCAAAAGGACTAACATCATCACCACGACCTTCAACCAACCATTTTATTGCATTTAAATCCCAGAATAGTTCAGTAGTGGTCAATTTGGGAAACGCACAATATTGTACGGTTACGTTATCGCAATAGAGTGAACTCCCGCCCTATACGGCGTTTTCAAGGATTAGTCCTTAATCGGACAACCACATTAAAGCATAATAAATAATTAAGCTTTAATAATATACTATAGATACAGTTCTATTATAAAAAATACTATTTTAGGTGATGCATTAAATTAGTAGAATATTTATTCTTTTATAAAAGCACCAATGAATTGTCCAAGTAAACATGAGGTAAAATGTGTAGAGGATAACTGAGTTTGGTCACTTTAACTGTATTAGTCGCAGTCTGACTCTCGACTTTAAAAGGATGGGAATTACCTGTACTGATAGTGAGAAAGCTTTCCATTGAAATAAGTCAAATAAAAGTTGATGGCTTCAGTGCTAAAGTGAGGTGCCCGCTAGCCGTATTCACTCGAATCGGAATTCAATGTATTGCTTCTGCCATTTCCATAATATTTCACGGGAAAAACAAAATCTGAAAAACTATACTTAAGTGTTGTATTGAGTCAGTTGAGATACAAATACATATTTATCAGCACACGTTACGTCAAATACAGGAGGTTGTCATGTTGGTACTGAAAGGCACGTTGGCTATTGCAGCCGTGATGACAATTTATTGTCTTATCGTTGTTCTTATGGAACGCTTTTCTGATTGATTTCATATTGGCGAGAGAACAAGAAGGTGAGTAGAATTGTCGCGGAATCCTGAAACTATCAGCCTCAGGTATGAACACCAAAAGGTAGGTAGAGAAATCTATGGCCCCCGTTACTTTATTCGCACAATGAGGTATTTTTTTATTTTTACAAAAGTTCAATAAATATTATAATAAAAGATATGTTCTTGGTAACATAAACAAATATTTAATTAAAATAATGCTTGGCATTGACGTTTATCTTATAAAGTAAGAAGATCATGGACATTTCAACCAAAAAAGTAGAGTTCTCGATGAAATTAAAATTCCTTGTACTTGCACTTTGTGTACCTGCGATCTTTACTACACATGCTACCACTAACTATCCACTTTTCATACCGGATAACATCAGTACGGATATTAGTCTAGGATCTCTGAGTGGCAAAACAAAAGAACGCGTTTATCATCCCAAGGAAGGGGGGAGAAAAATTAGTCAACTGGACTGGAAATACAGTAATGCGACTATTGTTAGAGGTGGCATCGATTGGAAGCTAATTCCAAAAGTGTCTTTCGGAGTTTCCGGTTGGACTACTTTAGGTAACCAGAAAGCAAGCATGGTTGATAAAGACTGGAACAATTCCAATACCCCTCAGGTATGGACCGACCAGAGCTGGCATCCCAATACGCATCTCCGTGATGCTAACGAATTCGAGCTGAATCTTAAAGGTTGGTTATTAAATAATTTGGATTATCGACTTGGACTAATAGCAGGTTACCAAGAGAGTCGTTACAGTTTTAATGCAATGGGAGGGAGTTATATTTATAGTGAAAACGGGGGGAACAGGAATAAAAAAGGGGCACATCCTAGTGGTGAAAGAACAATAGGTTACAAACAGCTCTTCAAAATACCTTATATTGGATTAACTGCTAATTACCGCCATGAGAATTTTGAGTTTGGAGCAGAACTGAAATATAGTGGTTGGGTTCGTTCATCTGATACAGATAAACACTATCAGACTGAGACAATTTTTAAAGATGAAATAAAAAACCAAAATTACTGCTCTGTTGCTGCGAATATTGGATACTATGTCACCCCCAGTGCAAAATTTTATATAGAAGGCTCCAGAAATTACATTTCTAATAAAAAAGGTGATACATCTCTTTATGAGCAAAGTACCAATATATCTGGCACCATTAAAAATAGTGCAAGTATTGAATATATTGGTTTTCTCACTTCCGCAGGTATAAAGTATATTTTTTGAATTGGTTCACCGAGTTGATTACGTTTTCATGGCTAAAAATTGCCGCCCATTGTGAGTCATATTCGCCCTGACTTTCCAGAACCATACGAACTGCCCGTTGACGGACTTCGGGGGAAAAACGTGTATTTTTAGTCATTCTGTTTACCTCTTTCTCAGGGCGTTTAGTCTCCAGGATTTCCGGGGCGGTTCAAAAAACTCTTCGTTGATTACTGTGGACTTACTGTTGGCATTACCGACCCTGAGACCGGAGAAATAAGAACCGCTTAGAGCATCGTGGCTGTTCTCGGGGTATCAAGTTACACATGAGCAGAGGCTATCCAAGGTCTACTATTATCGCCTGAAAGCGCTGATGGAACAGTGCTATCAGGGACATGCTGATGAAAATACCTAAATAATCAGCCAGCACTCTATCTTTCCAAATCCACAGCATAGCAAAGAGAGCAAAAGAGCCTGTAAATTCAGAAATTAAGGAAATGCCTCTTGGTGCACATAATCTATCTTATGTTAAATGAAATCTAATTTCTTGATTATATGCTGGATCGTTCGTGGGTGGCTTTGCCCCTATATTTCCAGACACCTGTTATCATTGGCCCGCTGCCGCAGATATTCCCGTGGCGAGCGATAATCCAGCGCACTATGCGGATGCCATTCGTTATAATGCTCGAATGCCTCTGCAAGGTTCTTTGCTGCCGTTAACCCGTCAGGTTTGGGCATGATACTGATGTAGTCACACTTTATTGTTTTCACGAAGCTCTTTGCTATTCTGTTACTCTCCGGACTCCGCACCGCCGTGTTCTTCGGTTCAACAAAGTCCCAACATCCGGGTGAACTGGCGTGTTTCATTAGCCCGGTAGCATGAACCATTATCCGTCAGTCACTTCACTGGAGACGCCGGAAGCTCGTTGCCGAAGCGGTGTTCCACCGCTCCCAGCATGTCGCCAACGGGAGAGCATCTACGGTCTGATTGAACTGTTTATTCAAATTGTCCACCGTCTGTCAGTACGCTCTGAACGTCGGCTGGTTAAAACACTGCTCGCTGATTTTCAGAGGGTTCACGGTAAAACAGCACTTTTATTCCGGATTGCGGAAGGGCTCTGAATAATCCGGATGGGCTGGTTAAAGAGGTTGTGTACCATCTGCATATTGTTGAACCAGATCGCAGCTGGATTTGCCCCTATATTTCCAGACATCTGTTATCACTTAACCCATTACAAGCCCGCTGCCGCAGATATTCCCGTGGCGAGCGATAACCCAGCGC
>NZ_MIIV01000149.1:0-4761 GCF_001743015.1 Shigella sp. FC1567 | reverse complement strand
GAGCAGGTACCGGCATCCACGTTACAGACGGTCCCGGCAAAAGTGCCTGACCTGACCCCTATTAGCGGTTACCAGCGCCCCACCAGACCCGGTGACATCACCCCCCGGATCATGGACGACTGGGGGCAGTAATCATGCCGGGTCTGGCTGGCTAACACCCCATTATAAGGGGTACGAATAAAGTAACGGGGGCATCAACCGGCTGTTTTAATGCTTCGGCGTAATCGGCAGACCAGCCAACTCGCACCAGAAACACGGGCTGACCGCTGGCGCGAAATTTCGCCGCCAGCTTCCCGGCGCGATTAACTACCTCATCGGCAGTATGTGGACCACCGGCAAAAGGTAAGATGCCTTCTTGTAAATCGATCACCACCAACGCAGTGGTTTTAGCATTAAGTTCAAGCATGCTGACTCCTGAAAAAACAAAATCGTGCCTCACACCTTAATGCGATTAGCCGATGGCGGAACGACAAATTTTGTTAATTTTTATGAGTTCGGGCAACACCTTTATAGCAAACTGGCGTAGAGTCTGATTTCAGGCCCGATATAAAGTGGTAACGAGGCGTTCCAGCGCGGGCTAGGCTCTTACGGTGCGGCAGAATTTCCAGTATAATAGCCGCCTTTTTTCATTCAGTTGTGACATACAGCTAACGCTGCGACTTGGTCACCTGCGCAGCAGGGGGCATCCGCCGGCAGCTAAGTTAAGGGATATCTCATGCGTACAGAATATTGTGGACAGCTCCGTTTGTCCCACGTGGGCAGCAGGTGACTCTGTGTGGTTGGGTCAACCGTCGTCGTGATCTTGGTAGCCTGATCTTCATCGATATGCGCGACCGCGAAGGTATCGTGCAGGTATTTTTCGATCCGGATCGTGCGGACGCGTTAAAGCTGGCCTCTGAACTGCGTAATGAGTTCTGCATTCAGGTCACGGGCACCGTACGTGCGCGTGACGAAAAAAATATTAACCGCGATATGGCGACCGGCGAAATCGAAGTGCTGGCGTCCTCGCTGACTATCATCAACCGCGCAGATGTTCTGCCGCTTGACTCTAACCACGTCAACACCGAAGAAGCGCGTCTGAAATACCGCTACCTCGACCTGCGTCGTCCGGAAATGGCTCAGCGCCTGAAAACCCGCGCTAAAATCACCAGCCTGGTGCGCCGTTTTATGGATGACCACGGCTTCCTCGACATCGAAACTCCGATGCTGACCAAAGCCACGCCGGAAGGCGCGCGTGACTACCTGGTGCCTTCTCGTGTGCACAAAGGTAAATTCTACGCACTGCCGCAATCCCCACAGTTGTTCAAACAGCTGCTGATGATGTCCGGTTTTGACCGTTACTATCAGATCGTTAAATGCTTCCGTGACGAAGACCTGCGCGCTGATCGTCAGCCTGAGTTTACTCAGATCGATGTGGAAACTTCTTTCATGACCGCGCCGCAAGTGCGTGAAGTGATGGAAGCGCTGGTGCGTCATTTGTGGCTGGAAGTGAAGGGCGTGGATCTGGGCGATTTCCCGGTAATGACCTTTGCGGAAGCAGAACGCCGTTATGGTTCTGATAAACCGGATCTGCGTAACCCGATGGAACTGACCGACGTTGCCGATCTGCTGAAATCTGTTGAGTTTGCAGTATTTGCGGGGCCGGCGAACGATCCGAAAGGCCGTGTTGCCGCTCTACGTGTTCCGGGTGGCGCATCGCTGACCCGTAAGCAGATCGACGAATACGGTAACTTCGTTAAAATCTACGGCGCGAAAGGTCTGGCTTACATCAAAGTTAACGAACGCGCGAAAGGTCTGGAAGGTATCAACAGCCCGGTAGCGAAGTTCCTTAATGCAGAAATCATCGAAGCCATCCTGGATCGTACTGCCGCGCAAGATGGCGATATGATTTTCTTCGGTGCCGACAACAAGAAAATTGTTGCCGACGCGATGGGCGCACTGCGCCTGAAAGTGGGTAAAGACCTTGGTCTGACCGACGAAAGCAAATGGGCACCGCTGTGGGTTATCGACTTCCCGATGTTTGAAGACGACGGTGAAGGCGGCCTGACGGCAATGCACCATCCGTTCACCTCACCGAAAGACATGACTGCTGCAGAACTGAAAGCTGCACCGGAAAATGCGGTGGCGAACGCTTACGATATGGTCATCAATGGTTACGAAGTGGGCGGTGGTTCAGTACGTATCCATAATGGTGATATGCAGCAGACGGTGTTTGGTATTCTGGGTATCAACGAAGAGGAACAGCGCGAGAAATTCGGCTTCCTGCTCGACGCCCTGAAATACGGTACTCCGCCGCACGCAGGTCTGGCATTCGGTCTTGACCGTCTGACCATGCTGCTGACTGGCACCGACAATATCCGTGACGTTATCGCCTTCCCGAAAACCACGGCGGCAGCGTGTCTGATGACTGAAGCACCGAGCTTTGCTAACCCGACTGCACTGGCTGAGCTGAGCATTCAGGTTGTGAAGAAGGCAGAGAATAACTGATATGACTCAAATACACGAAATCATTCGCGTTGCATCAAGGCGGCAATTGAGTGAACTCCCATGAGCATAGATAACTATGTGAATGGGATGAGCGAAGGCAGTCAACGAAGAGGCAGCGTGAAGGATAAAGTGTATAAGCGTCCCGTTTCGATCTTAGTGGTCATCTATGCACAAGATACGAAACGGGTGCTGATGTTGCAGCGGCGTGACGATCCCGATTTCTGGCAGTCGGTAACCGGCAGCGTGGAAGAGGGTGAAACCGCGCCGCAAGCTGCCATGCGCGAAGTAAAGGAAGAGGTCACCATTGATGTTGTCGCTGAACAACTGACCTTAATTGACAGTCAGCGCACGGTAGAGTTTGAAATTTTTTCACATTTACGTCATCGCTATGCGCCGGGCGTGACGCGTAATACGGAATCATGGTTCTGTCTTGCGCTTCCGCACGAGCGGCAGATCGTTTTCACTGAACATCTGGCTTACAAGTGGCTTGATGCGCCTGCTGCGGCGGCGCTCACTAAGTCCTGGAGCAACCGGCAGGCGATTGAACAGTTTGTAATTAACGCTGCCTGAACAGGCAGGGCTATCTGGAGATATTTTTATGGCAGGTCATAGTAAATGGGCCAACACCAGACATCGTAAAGCTGCGCAGGATGCTAAGCGCGGTAAAATCTTCACTAAAATCATTCGTGAGCTGGTAACCGCGGCTAAGCTGGGCGGTGGCGATCCGGACGCTAACCCGCGTCTGCGTGCGGCGGTGGATAAAGCACTGTCTAACAACATGACCCGTGACACACTGAACCGCGCAATTGCACGTGGTGTGGGCGGTGATGATGATGCAAACATGGAAACCATCATCTACGAAGGTTACGGTCCTGGCGGCACGGCAATCATGATTGAATGTCTGTCTGACAACCGCAACCGTACCGTTGCTGAAGTGCGTCATGCATTCAGCAAATGTGGCGGTAACCTCGGTACAGATGGTTCCGTAGCCTATCTGTTCAGCAAAAAAGGCGTGATCACCTTCGAGAAAGGCGATGAAGACACCATCATGGAAGCAGCTCTGGAAGCAGGTGCTGAAGACGTTGTGACCTATGATGACGGCGCGATTGATGTCTACACTGCATGGGAAGAAATGGGTAAAGTGCGCGACGCTCTGGAAGCGGCAGGTCTGAAAGCAGACAGCGCGGAAGTTTCCATGATCCCGTCCACCAAAGCTGATATGGATGCAGAAACCGCACCGAAACTGATGCGTCTGATCGATATGCTGGAAGATTGCGACGACGTGCAGGAAGTTTACCATAACGGTGAAATCTCTGATGAGATTGCAGCGACTCTCTGATGAGGCCTGCTAAACAGCAAAACGGAGACGCGTGATGGCTATTATTCTCGGCATTGACCCGGGTTCGCGCGTGACCGGCTATGGCGTCATCCGCCAGGTAGGCAGGCAACTGTCCTACCTGGGTAGCGGATGCATACGCACCAAGGTGGATGATTTACCGTCTCGTCTGAAGCTCATCTATGCGGGCGTGACGGAAATCATCACCCAGTTCCAGCCAGATTATTTCGCCATTGAACAAGTCTTTATGGCCAAAAATGCCGACTCGGCTCTGAAACTGGGGCAGGCGCGCGGCGTGGCGATTGTGGCGGCGGTGAATCAGGAATTGCCGGTATTTGAATATGCGGCACGTCAGGTAAAGCAAACGGTGGTAGGTATTGGTAGTGCCGAAAAAAGTCAGGTGCAGCATATGGTCCGCACCTTGCTGAAACTGCCCGCTAATCCACAGGCGGATGCCGCCGATGCGTTAGCTATCGCGATTACCCATTGTCACGTCAGCCAGAATGCAATGCAGATGAGCGAATCGCGGCTGAACCTGGCGAGAGGGCGACTGCGTTAAGTTATACCGCCTCGGTCAGTTCAGGCTGAGGCGTTTCAACTCCCTCCGCGTGAATCAACACCAAACCCGGATGATGCCACTGAAGTGGCACACTGAATTTGGCCACCTGAACAGAGGTGATATGCTCACCTCAGAACAACACAGGTGCTCCAATGAAAAAAAGAAATTTTAGCGCAGAGTTTAAACGCGAATCCGCTCAACTGGTTGTTGACCAGAAATACACGGTGGCAGATGCCGCCAAAGCTATGGATGTTGGCCTTTCCACAATGACAAGATGGGTCAAACAACTGCGTGATGAGCGTCAGGGCAAAACACCAAAAGCCTCTCCGATAACACCAGAACAAATCGAAATACGTAAGCTGAGGAAAAAGCTACAACG
>NZ_MIIV01000148.1:0-4853 GCF_001743015.1 Shigella sp. FC1567 | reverse complement strand
GCCATCGCGGGACTGAATGTGGAGGGGCTGAAGAAAAACGCGCGGGATATCAGTCTGCTGAGGTATATGCCGGCCTGACACAGGCTAAGTGTGCCCGGGAATCGGTGCAAGTATAAAAAACAGCCTGTTGCGGTATAAGAATCGACCATGCAGAGAGAGAAAACACCGGAGTGGAGGGAAAAGCAGAAAAGCTCACGTGGTATAAGGCGCGGACAGGGGTATCGCTTAGTTTTTCAATTTCCTATACGTGAACCGGAAAAGAAATCGTGATTTTCATCGGCATTCGGCGAAAGCGCGGCGAGGATTGCCGGATTCACTTCCGCCATTTCTGCGGGAAATAACGGTTCGTAGCCCAGATTCATCAAAGCCTTATTGGCGTTGTAACAGAGAAACGCTTTCACATCGTCAGCCCACGGGGTTTCGGCGTACAGCTCATCGCTGTATTGCAACTCGTTGTCGTAGAGTTCCAGCAACAAATCGAAGGCGAAACTCTTCAACTCTTCACGTTGTCCCAGAGATATCTTTTCCATGTTTTTCTGATATTTATAGCCTATGTAGTAACCGTGGACTGCTTCATCGCGGATAATCAGACGGATCAGATCTGCGGTATTGGTCAGCTTTCCGCGGCTGGAAAAATACATCGGCAGCCAGAAACCGGAATAGAACAAAAAAGATTCAAGAAACACACTGGCGATTTTCTTTTTCAGCGGATCATCACCGCGATAATGTTGCTGAATAATCTGAGCTTTTCGCTGCAACGGTGCGTTTTCTTCACTCCAGGCGTAGGCGGCATCGACATCTTTGGTCTGACACAGCGTCGAGAAAATCGAACTGTAAGAGCGGGCATGAACCGCTTCCATAAAGCTGATATTCGATAATACCGCTTCTTCATGAGGCGTGAGTGCATAGGGCATCAGCGAAGGCGCGCCGATAACATTTTGCAGCGTGTCGAGCAGCGTCAGGCCAGTAAAAACGCGCATCGTCAGTTGTTGTTCTACGACAGTTAATGTCTGCCAGGCAGGAATATCGTTCGACAGCGGCACCTTTTCTGGTAGCCAGAAATTGCTGGTCAGGCGATTCCACACCTCCAGATCTTTATCGTCAGATATCTTGTTCCAGTTGATGGCGCTGATACGTGAGAGTTTCATAGATATTCCTTAAAGTGCACAGGAGACGCAGCCTTCAATTTCAGTGCCTTCCAGCGCCATCTGACGCAGGCGAATGTAATAGAGCGTTTTGATACCCTTGCGCCAGGCGTAAATCTGCGCTTTGTTGATATCGCGAGTGGTGGCGGTATCGGGGAAAAACAGCGTCAGCGACAGCCCCTGATCGACATGGCGAGTCGCTTCGGCGTAGGTGTCGATGATCTTTTCTGCGCCGATTTCGTAAGCATCCTGATACAGCGCCAGATTCTCGTTAGTCATAAACGGGGCAGGGTAGTAAACGCGTCCTGTTTTGCCCTCTTTGCGTATCTCTACTTTCGCCACAATCGGATGAATACTCGACGTAGCATGGTTGATATAAGAGATAGAACCGGTTGGCGGCACCGCCTGAAGATTCTGGTTATAAATGCCGTAGCGCATCACGTCGTCGCGCAGTTGCGCCCACATCTCACGGGTAGGTAACGTAATACCGCTGCGGGCAAACAGTTCGCCAACTTTCGCCGTTTTCGGCTGCCAGTTACCTTGCAGATATTGGCTAAAATATTCACCACTGGCATAACGTGACTGTTTGAACCCGGCGAAGGTTTCACCGCGTTCGCGCGCCAGCAACATCGAGGTACGCAGTGCGTGCCAGGTGATGGCATAGAAATAGAGATTGGTGAAATCCAGTGCTTCCGGCGAACCATAAGCGATGCCTTCTCGCGCCAGATAGCCGTGTAAATTCATCTGCCCCAGTCCGATGGCGTGTGAGGCGGCATTTCCGGCTTCGATGGACGGCACGCTGCGGATATGACTCATATCTGACACCGCCGTTAAACCGCGCACGGCAGTCTCTACCGTGCGGGCAAAATCGGGGGAATCCATGGTGTGCGCAATATTCAACGAACCTAAATTGCAGGAGATATCATGGCCTGTGCGGGCATAGTCGAGATTCTCGTCATACTCTGAGGCACAGTTGACCTGCAAAATCTCTGAGCAGAGATTACTCATATTTATGCGCCCGGCGACAGGGTTAGCACGGTTTACCGTGTCTTCATACATGATGTAGGGATAGCCGGACTCAAACTGGATTTCTGCCAGCCGCTGGAAGAAATCACGGGCGTTGAGGTATTTTTTGCGGATGCGTTCATCGGCAACCAGTTCGTCATAGTGTTCGCTGATGGCGATATCGGCAAACGGCTTGCCATAAACTCGCTCAACGTCATAGGGCGAAAACAGCGCCATCTGCGCATTCTCTTTTGCCAGATGGAAAGTGATATCCGGGATCACCACGCCCAGCGACAGTGTTTTAATGCGGATTTTTTCGTCGGCATTTTCCCGTTTTGTATCGAGAAAACGCAGAATATCGGGATGATGAGCATGTAAATAGACTGCACCTGCCCCCTGACGCGCGCCGAGTTGGTTGGCATAGGAAAATGCGTCTTCCAGCATTTTCATCACCGGAATTACGCCAGAAGATTGATTTTCAATACGTTTAATTGGCGCGCCCGCTTCTCGCAGATTCGACAGCAAAAATGCCACGCCGCCGCCGCGTTTCGACAGTTGCAGTGCGGAATTTACCGCCCGGCCAATCGACTCCATATTGTCTTCAATACGCAGCAGAAAACAGGAAACCAGTTCGCCGCGCTGCTGCTTACCGCAGTTGAGGAATGTCGGAGTGGCTGGCTGAAAGCGTCCTGACAGCATTTCATCGGTCAGTTGCAACGCCAGCGTCGCATCGCCTTGTGCCAGCGTCAGCGCCACCATCGTGACTCGATCGGCAAAATCTTCCAGATAACGTTTACCGTCGAATGTCTTCAACGTATAGCTGGTGTAAAACTTCCATGCCCCGAGGAATGTCTGGAAACGAAAACCGCTGGTGTGTGCGTAGGCAAACAGCGTAATGACAAAGTCGCGAGAGTAGCGATTAAGAACGCTTTCATCATAGTAACCTTCGTTGACCAGCCAGTTCAGGCGCTGCTGCTGGCTACTGAAGGTCACACTGTTCGGACGCACATGCGTCGCCATAAAGGCGTCAACGGCCTGGCGGTCTTTATCGAACTGAATGCGACCTGCGCTATCGTAGAGGTTAAGCATCGCATTCAGCGCGTGGTAATCCATCGTTTCCTGCGTCAGGCATTCTGCGGTTGTCGTTGCCAAAATTCGGTTACTCCTTTACGAACGTTTTCGATATCGCTTTGCGTACCCATGAGTTCAAAACGGTACAGCCACGGCACGCCGCATTTCCGGGCAATCACATCTCCGGCGCGGCCATACGCCTCACCAAAGTTGCGATTACCAGAAGCAATAACGCCGCGAAGCAACGCCCGGTTGTGCTCGTCGTTTAAAAAGCGAATTACCTGTCGTGGCACCGCGCCAGCCGTACCGCCGCCGCCGTAAGAGGGCACGATCAGGATGTAAGGCTCGTCTACCTGAATCCGTTCCCGCTCATTGAGCGGGATGCGCACCGCGGGCAGACCTAAACGTTCGATAAAACGCTGCGTGTTTTCGGAGCTGCTGGAGAAGTAGACGAGCTGGCTCATGCACTGGCCGCGTGTGGCGCTGGATGCAGACGGTTAATCATGTCCGGACGGAAACCAGACCAGCTAAGATCGCCAGCAATCACTACCGGCAACTGACGAAAGCCCTGAGCACGCAACGCTTCCGCTGCTTCAGGAACGCGATCGACATTAATCATTTCAAAATCAAACCCCCGGTTTTCCATCGCCCGTTTGGTGGCGTGGCACTGAACGCAATCGTTACGAGTGTAAATAGTTATGCGCATGATTCGTATTTCCGTTTAAAATGAAGATACGGCGCGATGATACGCGTCGGGTTGTCTCTCTGTTGATACAGAGATACTAGATGTAGTTGGAAAAAGATTCAACTACACAATATATAGCAAATAGTGATCGAAATTACCCTGGATATGAGCGTGACGGGGGAGGGGGATTTTTGTGATTCACCAGGCAAAAAGAAACCCCGAAGACAGGCTTCGGGGTCAAAGACGCGTATTTATTATCATTTTTGCACTACGATTTGCGCATGCTTAACAGTGCGCCGATAAAAATACCTACCGCAGCTGCTGTACCCACGCTACACCAGGGTCTTTCACGAACAAAAGAATCCGCGCAGCCAACGGCATCGCGCGCGGCTTGCTGGACGCGAGTACGACCATGCATTCGCGCCCTGGTTTCTTTCAGCAACGCCTGAGCTTTACTGCGTGCGGCTTCAGCTTCCCCTTTGGCGTCGCTGCCCCAGGACTTCAATACAGATTCGAGGCTGTCAGCTAATTGATTGACATCATTCTGGATATCCTGCACGCCATCATCAACGTCGTTGCGGTTCGGTCGGTTAAACATATGATCCCCCATTAGAATTCGATGTAATTTTCAGTGTAGACCATAATTTTCTTAACTGAGGTTCATCGCGGCTTTATGGACTTTTCTGAAAGCGTTGTGAATGCGCAATCAGGTAAGGTAGGCCCGCGGGGTAATGCTGCCAACTTACTGATTTAGTGTATGATGGTGATTTTAAGGTGCTTGCGTGGCTTCCATTTCCATCAGATGTCCTTCCTGCTCCGCTACTGAAGGCGTGGTGCGTAACGGCAAAAGCACTGCCGGACATCAGCGCTATCTCTGCTCTCATTGCCGTAAAACATGGCAACTACAGTTCACTTACACCGCCTCTCAGCCCGGTACGCACCAGAAA
>NZ_MIIV01000147.1:0-4878 GCF_001743015.1 Shigella sp. FC1567 | reverse complement strand
ACACTGGAGCGTCTTCTGAGCCTGCTGTCGGCCTTTGAGGTCGTGGTATGGATGACGGATGGCTGGCCGCTGTATGAATCACGCCTGAAGGGAAAGCTGCACGTTATCAGCAAGCGTTACACTCAGCGCATTGAGCGACATAATCTGAATCTGAGACAACATCTGGCAAGGCTGGGACGGAAGTCACTGTCGTTCTCAAAATCGGTGGAGCTGCATGACAAGGTCATCGGGCATTATCTGAACATAAAACACTATCAGTAAGTTGGAGTCATTACCCATCGTTGGGATTACCCGGCTGACCAGTTGTTGATTATCGATCATTGACTGGCAAAGCGATTTTGGCAAAAAACCAATGCCAACGCCCGCCAGATGGGCGGCGATTTTCGTTTCCATATCAGGAACAATAATCTCTTTTTGCCCTGGCAATCGCCAGGCGACGCGTTTGGTTAAGGTGCGGGCGCTGTCTTCAATATTGACCGCCGGAAAGCGACGCAACTGCGCTTCTGTTAGCGGCTCTTCAACGTTCGCCAGCGGATGATCCGCCGCCATGACAAATCGCCATTGCACCGATCCTAAGGGATCAAGACTAAAGGTATTTGCCAGCGCCTCAGTTCCCGTGACGCCGATAGCCAGCGAAAAACCTTCGTACAATAGCGAGTCCCAGACGCCCATATAGATTTGTCGGGAGATGTGAAACTGGGTAAAGGGGTAACGTTCATTCAGCCACGCCAGCAACTGGGCGACGGCCTGGGGGTTATAGAGCAGGTTGTTGATGACAATATTCACCTGGCGTTCCACGCCATCATTCACCTGTTGCAGCTTGCTGGGCATACTTTCCAGCCAGCTCAGCCAGTCTCTGGCCTGGGAAAGTAGATGCTCGCCAGCCGCTGTCAACGTTACGCTACGAGTCGTACGGAAAAACAGCGCTACTCCGGTATTCTCTTCCAGAAGTTTAATGCGATAACTGATCGTCGCCGTGGTTTTACATAATCGTTCTGCCGCTTTTGAAAAACTTCCTGTTTCAGCAACCGCAATGAAAGTCCGCAAGGTTTCTGGATCGAACATCTTCAGGTATCCCCTTTTAAATCCGCAAGTTGCGTGATTTTCTTATCCTCTGATTTATCAGTATTTTTACATGATAACCCTGTTCAATTTGTGGACTAAATCTAGTTTTGGAAAAATATTCCAACTTTTGTATTGATGTTGTTCTCTTAAGGTTTTAGATTGCCTGTTATTGAACCCAAGCTGACCGGTCGGCGGTGGTTGAACGGAATTATGTTACAAGGACAAAAAGATGAAACTTCAGGTATTACCGTTAAGTCAGGAAGCCTTTAGTGCTTATGGCGACGTAATCGAAACTCAGCAACGGGATTTTTTCCATATTAACAATGGCCTGGTGGAGCGTTACCACGATTTGGCGCTGGTTGAGATTCTTGAGCAAGACCGTACGCTTATTAGCATTAACCGCGCGCAACCGGCGAATCTGCCGCTGACCATTCACGAACTCGAACGTCATCCGCTGGGCACTCAGGCCTTTATCCCGATGAAAGGTGAAGTGTTTGTGGTGGTCGTGGCGTTAGGCGACGACAAACCAGACCTGTCAACGCTGCGGGCGTTTATCACCAACGGCGAACAGGGAGTGAATTACCATCGTAACGTCTGGCATCACCCACTTTTCGCCTGGCAGCGCGTCACCGATTTTCTGACCATCGATCGCGGCGGCAGTGACAACTGTGATGTTGAAAGTATTCCTGAACAGGAACTCTGTTTTGCGTGACGCCTGCAACCGACTTGCATAAGATAAACTAATTGTTCATTGTTTATGCTCACTTGTAGGTCGGAGTTAACGTAGGTATGACGGAAGTTAGACGGCGCGGCAGGCCAGGACAGGCGGAGCCTGTGGCACAGAAGGGCGCACAGGCGTTAGAGCGGGGAATTGCGATTCTGCAATATCTGGAAAAAAGTGGGGGAAGTTCGTCGGTTAGCGATATTTCTCTCAATCTGGATTTGCCGCTCTCCACGACCTTTCGCTTGCTGAAGGTTTTACAAGCAGCGGATTTTGTCTATCAGGACAGTCAATTAGGCTGGTGGCATATAGGATTAGGTGTCTTTAACGTCGGTGCGGCGTACATCCATAACCGCGATGTCCTCTCCGTCGCCGGGCCGTTTATGCGCCGCCTGATGTTACTTTCCGGCGAAACGGTCAATGTCGCGATCCGTAACGGCAATGAAGCAGTATTAATTGGTCAGTTAGAGTGTAAATCAATGGTCAGGATGTGTGCGCCACTGGGCAGTCGTCTGCCGCTGCATGCTTCCGGTGCGGGCAAAGCGCTGCTTTATCCGCTGGCGGAAGAGGAGTTGATGAGCATCATTCTGCAAACCGGTTTGCAGCAGTTTACGCCAACTACGCTTGTGGATATGCCCACCTTGCTGAAGGACCTGGAACAAGCGCGTGAACTGGGCTATACCGTAGATAAAGAAGAGCATGTTGTAGGTCTGAATTGCATAGCTTCAGCAATTTACGATGATGTCGGTAGCGTTGTTGCCGCTATCTCCATCTCCGGGCCTTCATCAAGACTGACAGAAGATCGTTTTGTCAGTCAGGGTGAGCTGGTCAGAGACACCGCCCGCGATATCAGCACGGCGTTGGGACTGAAAGCACATCCATAATGTCTGTCGCATCCCGCTCTGCGGAGCGGGTTTTTTTGACAAAATTTGAAAGTTGGAAAAATTTTCCAATAAATAGAGATAGGAATAAAATGGCAAAAATGAGAGCCGTTGACGCGGCAATGTATGTGCTGGAGAAAGAAGGTATCACCACCGCCTTCGGTGTTCCGGGAGCTGCAATCAATCCGTTCTACTCAGCGATGCGTAAGCACGGCGGTATTCGTCACATTCTGGCGCGTCATGTGGAAGGTGCTTCGCACATGGCGGAAGGTTATACCCGCGCAACGGCAGGGAATATCGGCGTATGTCTGGGGACTTCCGGTCCTGCGGGCACGGACATGATCACCGCGCTCTATTCCGCTTCTGCTGATTCCATTCCTATTCTGTGCATTACCGGCCAGGCACCGCGCGCCCGTCTGCATAAAGAAGATTTTCAGGCCGTAGATATTGAAGCAATTGCTAAACCGGTCAGCAAAATGGCGGTTACAGTTCGTGAAGCGGCGCTGGTGCCTCGCGTGCTGCAACAGGCATTTCACCTGATGCGTTCTGGTCGTCCGGGTCCGGTACTGGTGGATTTACCGTTCGACGTTCAGGTTGCGGAAATCGAGTTTGATCCTGACATGTACGAACCGCTGCCGGTCTACAAACCTGCTGCCAGCCGTATGCAGATCGAAAAAGCTGTAGAAATGTTAATCCAGGCCGAACGTCCGGTGATTGTTGCCGGGGGCGGGGTAATCAATGCTGACGCAGCTGCACTGTTACAACAGTTTGCTGAACTGACCAGCGTTCCGGTGATCCCAACGCTGATGGGCTGGGGCTGTATCCCGGACGATCATGAACTGATGGCCGGGATGGTCGGTCTGCAAACCGCGCATCGTTACGGTAACGCAACGTTGCTGGCGTCCGACATGGTGTTTGGTATCGGTAACCGTTTTGCTAACCGTCATACCGGTTCGGTAGAGAAATACACCGAAGGGCGCAAAATCGTTCATATCGATATTGAGCCGACGCAAATTGGTCGCGTGCTGTGTCCGGATCTCGGCATTGTCTCTGATGCTAAAGCGGCGCTGACACTGCTGGTTGAAGTGGCGCAGGAGATGCAAAAAGCGGGTCGTCTGCCGTGTCGTAAAGAATGGGTCGCCGACTGCCAGCAGCGCAAACGCACTTTGCTGCGCAAAACCTACT
This sequence comes from Shigella sp. FC1567, assembly GCF_001743015.1. Classification (NCBI taxonomy): domain Bacteria; kingdom Pseudomonadati; phylum Pseudomonadota; class Gammaproteobacteria; order Enterobacterales; family Enterobacteriaceae; genus Shigella; species Shigella sp. FC1567. The sequence continues at coordinate 1,026 of NZ_MIIV01000147.1, read as the reverse complement.
TCGACAACGTGCCGGTGAAACCGCAGCGCGTGTATGAAGAGATGAACAAAGCCTTTGGTCGCGATGTTTGTTATGTCACCACCATCGGTCTGTCACAAATCGCTGCGGCACAAATGCTGCATGTCTTTAAAGACCGCCACTGGATCAACTGTGGTCAGGCTGGTCCGTTAGGCTGGACGATTCCGGCTGCGCTAGGGGTTTGTGCCGCTGATCCGAAACGCAATGTGGTGGCGATTTCTGGCGACTTTGACTTCCAGTTCCTGATTGAAGAGTTAGCCGTTGGCGCGCAGTTCAACATTCCGTACATCCATGTGCTGGTGAATAACGCCTATCTCGGCCTGATTCGTCAGTCACAACGCGCCTTTGACATGGACTACTGCGTGCAACTCGCTTTCGAGAATATCAACTCCAGCGAAGTGAACGGTTACGGCGTCGACCACGTAAAAGTAGCGGAAGGTTTAGGTTGTAAAGCGATTCGCGTCTTCAAACCGGAAGATATTGCGCCAGCCTTTGAACAGGCGAAAGCCTTAATGGCGCAATATCGGGTACCGGTAGTCGTGGAAGTTATTCTCGAGCGTGTGACCAATATTTCGATGGGCAGCGAACTGGATAACGTCATGGAATTTGAAGATATCGCCGATAACGCAGTGGACGCACCGACTGAAACCTGCTTCATGCACTATGAATAAGGGAGATAAATAATGTTACGTTTCTCTGCTAATTTATCGATGTTATTTGGTGAATATGATTTTCTCGCCCGTTTTGAGAAAGCTGCGCAGTGTGGTTTTCGCGGCGTTGAATTTATGGGTAATGCTGCCAACTTACTGATTTAGTGTATGATGGTGATTTTAAGGTGCTTGCGTGGCTTCCATTTCCATCAGATGTCCTTCCTGCTCCGCTACTGAAGGCGTGGTGCGTAACGGCAAAAGCACTGCCGGACATCAGCGCTATCTCTGCTCTCATTACCGTAAAACATGGCAACTACAGTTCACTTACACCGCCTCTCAGCCCGGTACGCACCAGAAA
>NZ_MIIV01000146.1:0-4892 GCF_001743015.1 Shigella sp. FC1567 | reverse complement strand
GTAGCGGAGCAGGAAGGACATCTGATGGAAATGGAAGCCACGCAAGCACCTTAAAATCACCATCATACACTAAATCAGTAAGTTGGCAGCATTACCAAGTTATCGGTGGCAATAGCCTGTGCAAATTTTTTATAACCCGGGATCGTGTCAGGATTCAGAGTATGATAAAGACAGATTTTCATGGCTGCCGGTTTCCGTCGTGCAAAAAACATGCTGATTTTACGAAGGAATGCCTTACTGAACAACCTTGCCCGGAATACCCCCCGAAATCAGATGGAACAATCAGAAAAATGCTCTGCAGTTATGGAATAAAGAAGGTGGGGTGGTACGCCGGGAGGGCGATCCGCTGGAAATGGCGCAGTAGCTGCAGGCCTGTCATGATGCCGGAATAGAAGTTCGTGTACAGGTTAATGAAAGCGTCACCCCGTAAATAAACTCTGCGCTGAAATTCCTTTTTTTCATTGGAGCACCTGTGTTGTTCTGAGGTGAACATATCACCTCTGTTCAGGTAGCCAAATTCAGTGTGCCACCTCAAGGTTCTTAGTGAGTCGTTTTTAAAAGATATGATAATATATCATTGTTTATGAATTGTTGATGTTTAATTTAGTAAAATATATCAAGTATGCCATGGGTTTGCTATGTTATTCATCCAGTATCTGGAAATAAAATGCACCAGCTTTATTGGGTTTTCCTTTTGTCTCTGCTTACTAGGTGCCAGAAACTTTAAATGTTAAACGAAGGGGGCATTTTGTTCAAAGCCAATCATGTTCCGGTATTAATGTATCATCATGTCAGTCATTGCCCCGGACTGGTTACACTTTCTCCCGTGACATTCCGGAAGCAAATGAAATGGTTGGCTGAAAATAACTGGAAAACACTGTCATCAGATGAACTGGAGTTTTTTTATCGGGGCGGAAAACTCCCCCGGAAAAGCGTTATGTTGACATTTGATGATGGATACCTTGACAACTGGTTTCAGGTATATCCTTTATTAAAAGAGTTTAATCTCAAAGCACATATTTTTTTAATTACCGGTTTTATTGGGAATGGTCCGGTTCGTCACTCTCCTGGAAAGGAATATTCTCATCGCGATTGCGAACATCAAATAGCGACAGGGAATGCTGATAATGTTATGCTTCGCTGGTCTGAAGTAAACGAAATGTTGCAATCTGGTCTGGTCGAATTTCATGTTCATACGCATACTCATACACGCTGGGATAAAAAGTTCAGTTCACGAGAAGAACAGTGTAAACATCTTCGGCAGGACTTGTTGAGTGGGAGAGAATATTTGAAAGAAATGACAGGAAAATGCAGTAAACATTTGTGTTGGCCGGAAGGTTATTATAATAAGGATTATATTCAGGTCGCTGAAGAACTTGGATTCTATTATTTATATACAACAGAAAGAAGAATGAATGCTCCTGCTAAAGGAACTACACGGATAGGAAGAATAAGCACCAAAGAACGGGAAAGTTGCGCATGGCTGAAAAGACGACTTTTTTATTATACAACACCGTTTTTTTCATCGTTGCTGGCCTTTCATAAGGGGCCAAGATTACCGGATGATTAATAATGAATATACTATTTACGGAATCATCACCGAATATAGGTGGTCAGGAATTACAGGCTGTTGCTCAAATGAAGGCCCTGAAGAAAATGGGGCATTCAGTTCTGCTTGTCTGCAGGGAAAACAGCAAAATTGCTTTTGAAGCCAGTAAATTGGGAATTGATATCACATTCGCGTTATTTCGAAACAGTCTTCACATCCCTACTGCATGGAGATTACTCGGAATAGTTCATGGTTTTCAGCCCAATGCAATCGTTTGTCACAGTGGGCATGATAGCAATATTGTTGGTTTAGTACGGTTATTCACTTGGAAACATCCATTCAGAATTATCAGGCAAAAGACATATTTGACACAAAAAACAAAAGTTTTTTCAATAAATCATTTTTGCGATGAGGTGATTGTTCCCGGAACAAGTATGAAGACACATCTGGAGCAGGAAGGATGTCGAACCCGGGTTACTGTTGTGCCTCCAGGCTTTGATTTCCAGAAATTATACGTTGATTCCCGAAACAGTTTGCCTCCAAATGTTCTTTCTTGGCTGGCGTCCCGAAGGGGATGCCCCGTTATTGCTCAGGTAGGAATGTTGCGCCCGGAAAAAGGGCACGAATTTATGTTGAATTTACTGTTCCATTTAAAAATGAATGGACGACAGTTCTGTTGGTTGATTGTGGGGTCTGGTTCGCCTGAACTGCGGGAGCATTTACAGTATCAGATTGACAGTATGGGCATGCATGATGATGTTTTTATTGCTGACAATGTTTTTCCTGCCGCCCCCGTATATCGGGTTGCCAGTCTGGTGGTTCTGCCTTCAGAAAACGAATCGTTTGGTATGGTACTGGCAGAAGCATCGGCATTTTCTGTGCCTGTACTGGCCAGTCAGATTGGTGGAATCCCTGATGTTATTCAGAACAACCAGACCGGGACATTGTTACCAGCAGGTAATAAGCACGCATGGATGTGCGCCCTGAATGATTTTTTTAATGACCCTGGGCGTTTTTATCAGATGGCTCGCCAGGCAAAACAGGATATAGAAGAGCGGTTTGATATTAATAAAACTGCGTTAAAAATACTCACATTAGCGAAGCACAAGTAACAATATGTTTTCTGTAAGTAACTTATCATTTATCGGTTTCCTTAAAAGGATTGTTTTTTCCTCAGATTCACTCCCGGGGAAGTGGGAACACAGAAAATTCCGGTTCATGTACATTTTGCGATGTGCTATAAATCCGGTTGCCAGTATTCGATATTATTACGAACTGCGTTCCTTGCCGTGCATTGAGGATATTCTGGCAATACACCCCACGTTGCCAGCAAGAATTCATCGCCCTTATTTGCATAAAGGGGGCGCGCCTGGACCCGTGGACAATATATTCTTGAGCATTATCGCTTTGTGCAAAATTTGCCAGAAAAATATTCTAAATTTTTGTTTCCACAAAAATCGGTATCATTAGTCCAATTCATCGGGAAAGATGGAGAGAATTTTGATATCCAGTGTTCTTCCAGTGGTTTTGACCGGGAAGGAGAGTTGATGTTGTCATTGTTTTACAATAAAACAGTTATTACCCGGTTAACATTTTCAGTCATTCTGACTCAAAATGGACACATTGCTTTTATTGGCGGATTACAGGGAGCCCCTAAAAATACCGGACCTGATGTTATTCGGTGCGCAACCCGGGCCTGTTATGGGATTTTCCCAAAACGGATTATTTTTGAAGCATTTTGTGCGTTGATGAAAGCTTGCAATATCTCTGAGTGTCTGGCAGTCAGTGAGCACAGTCATGTTTTCCGGCAATTGAGATACTGGTATCAGAAACGCAAAACCTTTGTTGCGGTCTATAGTGATTTCTGGGAGTCTGTAGCAGGAAAAACCTGTGGTGACTGGTACAGATTACCAACCCAGGTGATTCGAAAGCCGCTAAGCGATATAGCCAGTAAAAAACGCTCTGAGTACCGAAAACGATACGCTTTGCTGGATTATATCCATGAAACTACTATCCGCTCTTTGGATGCATATCCTGTACACTCAGAACATCAGGATTTAAATTAAGGTTTGATGTATTCTCTGAATAAAACAGTAATGATAATTTTGGTAGAGGCATTCGCACTAAATAATGAAAAAATATAAATCTGAGTTTATTCCTGAATTTAAGAAAAATTATCTTTCCCCTGTTTACTGGTCTACATGGTTCCTTTTGGGAATGATTGCAGGTATTTCAATGTTTCCCCCTTCATTCAGAGATCCTGTCTTGGCAAAAATAGGGCGTTGGGCGGGCAGATTGAGCAAAAAAGCTCGTCGCAGGGCGACGATTAATTTATCGCTTTGTTTCCCAGAAAAGAGTGATACAGAACGGGAAATAATTGTCGACAAAATGTTTGCCACAGCATTGCAATCCATAGTGATGATGGCAGAACTGGCAATTCGTGGTCCGGAAAAGTTCCAGAAACGAGTGTTCTGGAAAGGCCTCGAAATTCTTGAGGAAATTCGATACAATAACAGAAATGTGATTTTTCTGGTTCCCCATGGCTGGAGCGTGGATATTCCTGCAATGTTGCTGGCAGCTCAGGGGGAAAAAATGGCCGCCATGTTTCATCAGCAACGAAATCCAGTGATTGATTATGTCTGGAATTCTGTACGGCGTAAATTCGGGGGGCGCTTACATTCCCGGGAGGATGGGATAAAACCATTTATTCAGTCAGTACGCCAGGGATACTGGGGGTATTACCTTCCAGATCAGGATCATGGTCCTGAATACAGTGAATTTGCTGATTTTTTTGCGACCTATAAAGCGACATTACCAATTATTGGACGTCTGATGAACATCAGTCAGGCTATGATTATACCGCTTTTCCCGGTTTATGATGAAAAAAAACATTTCCTGACTATTGAAGTTCGGCCACCAATGGATGCATGCATTGCCAGCGCGGACAATAAAATGATTGCCCGACAAATGAACAAAACAGTGGAAATTTTGGTGGGGTCACATCCGGAACAGTATATCTGGGTTTTAAAATTGTTAAAAACGCGCAAATCAAACGAAGCGGACCCGTACCCTTGAAATTATAAAGTACAGGTATTTCCACTAGTTGTTTCTTACAGGTTACCAATCGAAACACATCCCCCTTCCGTGTGTTGCCCGTTTGGCACGGAGGACTGTGTAGATGCAGTTCGTTAAATTTAATTTATGCCTAAATAGCTGCGCTTAATACCGCTACACTTTTGCCAGTCCATGTTTGCCTCCGGGGAATGGGCTGACGGTTTCCATAAAATGGCGAACTTTTTTCAACAGTTGCCACATTGAGCGGCACTGATGATTACGCGTTATT
>NZ_MIIV01000145.1:0-4910 GCF_001743015.1 Shigella sp. FC1567 | reverse complement strand
TTTCTGGTGCGTACCGGGCTGAGAGGCGGTGTAAGTGAACTGTAGTTGCCATGTTTTACGGCAATGAGAGCAGAGATAGCGCTGATGTCCGGCAGTGCTTTTGCCGTTACGCACCACGCCTTCAGTAGCGGAGCAGGAAGGACATCTGATGGAAATGGAAGCCACGCAAGCACCTTAAAATCACCATCATACACTAAATCAGTAAGTTGGCAGCATTACCAGATTATGAAACCTCAATAGTAATATGCAAATAAGCAATTAATAATCCCGTTTACTCCTCCGGTCTTTTAAAATTCTCACCTTCATTCAGCCGGTTTATGTCCTTCATGTCTTCGTTCTTGCTCGGCAGATTTCTGCATCCAGGCGTGTTTTCGTTATGCGTTTTGCTCCCTTTACTCGCCAGCGCCACCACATCACATATCTCTTTCAGCTACGCCGCCCGCCAGCGGATGCAAAACCGTGCGCGTTTATTAAAACAGTACCAAACCCATCTGAAAAAACAGGCCAGCTACATTGTGGAAGGCAATGCCGAAAGCAGAAGGGCGCTACGCCAGCACAACCGGGAGCAGATAAAACAGCATCCAGAATGGTTTCCTGCGCCGCTCAAGGCAAGTGACAGACGCTGGCAGGCGTTGGTAGAAAACAATCATTTCCTCAGCAGCAACCACCTGCATAATATCACCGAAGTGGCGATTCACCGTCTGGAGCAACAGCTTGGCAAGCCTTACGTCTGGGGCGGCACGCGGCCCGATCAAGGCTTCGACTGTAGCGGGTTGGTTTTTTATGCCTACAACAAGATCCTTGAGGCTAAGCTCCCGCGCACGGCTAATGAGATGTATCACTACCATCGGGCAACCATTGTGGCAAATAACGACCTGCGCCGGGGAGATTTGCTGTTTTTCCATATCCACAGCCGTGAAATTGCCGACCATATGGGCGTGTATCTGGGAGACGGTCAGTTTATTGAGTCGCCGCGCACGGGGGAAACCATTCGGGTAAGTCGGTTAGCTGAACCTTTCTGGCAGGATCATTTTTTGGGCGCGCGGTGGATATTGACGGAAGAGACGATTTTGTAGGACGGATAAGGCGTTTACGCCGCATCCGGCGGTGGTGCGCAGATGCCTGATGCGACGCTGACGCGTCTTATCATGCCTACAAATCTGTGCGTTTTTGCGAGCCGCTTTCCTGTTATTCCATCACCTCATTGCCGACCTTTCCTTTTCTTCTTACCGTTGAGAAAAAGGAGTCGCCATGTCTGAATATCGTCGTTATTACATCAAGGGGGGAACCTGGTTTTTCACGGTGAATTTACGCAATCGTCGAAGCCAACTCTTGACCACCCAGTACCAGATGCTCCGTAACGCCATTATTAAAGTTAAGCGAGACAGGCCTTTTGAAATCAACGCCTGGGTCGTTTTGCCAGAGCATATGCATTGCATATGGACATTACCTGAAGGCGATGATGATTTTTCCTCTCGCTGGCGGGAAATTAAAAAGCAATTTACCCATGCTTGTGGATTGAAAAATATCTGGCAACCACGTTTTTGGGAGCACGCCATCCGCAATACCAAAGATTATAGGCATCATGTTGATTATATTTATATAAATCCAGTAAAGCATGGTTGGGTAAAGCAAGTGAGTGATTGGCCATTCTCAACGTTCCATCGCGATGTCGCGCGAGGGTTATATCCCATCGATTGGGCGGGGGACGTAACGGATATAAATGCTGGCGAGCGTATCATTTTATAATTATGCGCAGATGCCTGATGCGACGCTGGCGCGTCTTATCATGCCTACAAACCTGTGCTGGATCGGTAGGCCGGATAAGGCGTTCACGCCGCATCCGGCAGTTGTGCACCAATGCTGGATACTTACATCAACGCCCCCATAATCTTCAACTCCAGCTCGTCCGGCACTTCGTTATACGACAGCACATGCAGCCCCGGCGCAAACAACCTTGCATAACGCGCCAGCAAAGGGCGCAGCTGCGGTGGCACCAGCAGCACCGGGTCTTTCCCCGCCGCTTTCATCTGCTCTTTCACCTGTGGCATCGTACTCTGGAACTGGTTGAGCATATTCGGGTCCACTGGCACGCTGTCGAGCATCACTTTACCGCCCTGTTGCGCCTGATTCACTAGGTTAGTCAGCAGATTTTCCAGCTCATTATTCAGGGTATACACCGTCAGCTCCTGCTTGCGAACGAACGGATGGGTAATGCTGCGCCGCAGCGCCAGGCGCACATCGGCTGCCAGCAGAATATGATCTTTGGTCACCGCGCTACTGGCGACCAGCACGGTGGCGATGGTGACGATATCGCGCAGGGAAACGCCTTCGGTCAGCAGCGCCCGGTACACTTTCAGCAACTGGCTGTAATTGAGCACCGCGCTTAAATCCTCCGCCAGGCGCGGTGCCATCGACGACAAACGGTTATGCAACTGCGTAATATCGTCATAGTTAAATAAATCAGGAATATAGCTGCGCACAATCTTATTTACATGGGTAGCAATCACGCTGGCGCTGTCGATCACCTGATACCCCATATTCAGCACCTTCGCTTTCTGCGCAGGCTGGATCCAGGTCACCGGCATCCCGTACGCCGGGTCGTTCCCCAGCACGCCGTCTATCTCGCCGTAGGTTTCGCTGGAGGGCTGGGCCATCAGTTTATCCGCCGGAATATCCGCTTCATCAGCCTTAATGCCGTTGATGAAAATAGCGTACTGGCTGGGCTTAAGGCGGAAGTTTTCCCGAATGCGGATCTCCGGCAGCAGCACGCCGTTGCCGTCGGATATCACCTGTCGCACGCCGCGAATACGCTGGGTGAGCGGGTTGCCCTGGGCTTTATCGACCAGCGCCACCAGCTTGTAGCCGAGGCTTAAACTGATAGGCTCGATAAGCGGAATGGTTTCCCAACTGACCTGTTGCTCGCTGGTTTCGGTGATGGTGCGGGTCAGCGTTTCGAGACTTTTCTCTTCCGCTTCCGCCGCCTGCGGGCGTTTGCTCATCCGCCAGCCGGTAAAGCCAAGCAGGGCGCTGAACAGCAAAAACGGCAGATGTGGCATTCCCGGCACTACCGCCAGTACGAACATAATTCCGGTAGCGGTGTAGAGCACCGATGGGCTTGCCAGCAACTGGTTACGCACGTCATGGGCGATATCGCCGTTGTCGCTGACGCGGGTGAGGATAATCGCCGCCGCGGTGGAGAGTAGCAGGGAAGGGATTTGCGCCACCAGCCCGTCGCCGATGGTCATCAGCACATACTGCTGGAAGGCGGCGTCGGCGCTCAGGTTGTATTTGAAGATCCCGATACAGACGCCGCCGATCAGGTTGATCGCCAGAATCATCATCCCGGCGATAGCATCCCCGCGCACAAATTTCGATGCCCCGTCCATCGCGCCGTAGAAATCGGCCTCGCTGGCAACATCTTTACGTCGGGTTTGTGCCTGCGCCTGATTGATCAACCCGGCATTAAGATCGGCGTCAATCGCCATCTGCTTACCGGGCATCGCATCCAGGGTAAAGCGGGCTGAAACCTCGGAAATACGCTCGGCCCCTTTGGTGACGACGATAAAGTTGATTGTCAACAGCGTCAGTAAATCCGAGCGTGAAAGCATTATCGCCGCGCTGCACGGGCAGTCGATTTTTAACGGTGGTGGGCTGTCGCCGTTAAATAAAATCAGCCCGTCTCATCCGCCAAAACCTGCCACCGTGGCGGTGCCGGAAGAAACGGAGAAAAAAGCGCGCGACGTCAATGAGAAAACGGCGCTGCTGAAGAAGAAATCCGCCACCGAGCTTGGCGAGCTGGCAACCAGTATCACCACCATTGCCCGTGATGCGCATATGGAAGCGAATCTGGAGATGGAGATTGTTCCCCAGGGATTACGCGTGCTGATTAAAGACGACCAGAATCGCAATATGTTCGAACGCGGCAGCGCGCAGATTATGCCGTTCTTTAAAACGCTGCTGGTGGAGCTCGCGCCAGTTTTCGACTCGCTCGATAACAAAATTATTATTACCGGGCATATCGATGCGATGGCTTACAAAAACAATATCTACAACAACTGGAACCTTTCGGGTGACCGCGCGCTTTCGGCTCGTCGGGTGCTGGAAGAGGCCGGAATGCCGGAAGATAAAGTGATGCAGGTAAGCGCAATGGCGGACCAGATGCTGCTGGATTCCAAAAATCCGCAAAGCGCGGGCAACCGGCGCATTGAGATTATGGTGCTGACCAAAAGTGCGTCCGATACGCTGTATCAATACTTTGGTCAGCATGGGGATAAAGTGGTGCAGCCGCTGGTGCAAAAGCTGGATAAGCAGCAGGTGCTTTCGCAGCGAACGCGTTAAATGCTGAATCTTTACGCATTTCTCAAACTCTGAAATCACTGTATACTTTACCAGTGTTGAGAGGTGAGCAATGCGTAAAATCATGATTTTCACTTCCTAAAACACCCCTTATAATCTGGTCATAGAGTCATTATAGCACTGGATGAATATACAGATGAGGAAGGTTTACAGTTACATTCGCTTTTCGTCAACGAAACAAGCTTTTGGTGATAGTCATCGAAGACAGAGTAAGGCCATACAGGATTGGTTAGCCAGCCATCCAGACCACATCCTAGACGAATCTCTTAGTTTTGAAGATTTAGGACGTTCAGCCTTTCACGGTGACCATCTAAAAGAAGGTGGAGCACCCGGTAATGCTGCCAACTTACTGATTTAGTGTATGATGGTGATTTTAAGGTGCTTGCGTGGCTTCCATTTCCATCAGATGTCCTTCCTGCTCCGCTACTGAAGGCGTGGTGCGTAACGGCAAAAGCACTGCCGGACATCAGCGCTATCTCTGCTCTCATTGCCGTAAAACATGGCAACTACAGTTCACTTACACCGCCTCTCAGCCCGGTACGCACCAGAAA
>NZ_MIIV01000144.1:0-35193 GCF_001743015.1 Shigella sp. FC1567 | reverse complement strand
AACGCGATGGCGGAGAGCATCAATGGTCTTTACAAAGCGGAGGTAATACACCGTAAGAGCTGGAAAAACCGTGCAGAAGTGGAACTGGCCACACTCACGTGGGTGGACTGGTATAATAATCGACGATTGCTGGAAAGGCTGGGCCACATCCCTCCGGCAGAAGCAGAAAAAGCTTATTATGCTTCCATCGGAAACGATGATCTGGCAGCCTGAGTTCACAGATAAAACACTCTCCAGGAAACCCGGGGCGGTTCATAGTGGCGCGTTTGCGTGGCTTGTGTCGCCAGATCGCGCCATCGGTCAATAGTCAGACGTTCAGCGAATTGCGCGCCACCCAGACCTTCTACAAAACGACCTCGCATAATTCGCCCGGAGTCTTCCATACTTCGACAAAGCGTTTGCATCGATGGAAACCCGCCAGGGATATTTTCGGCTATCACCGCCTGACGACTGATGATGCCGTAGCGGTCGAGCATATTTTCCGCCAGCGCCAGCATCCTTTCGGTATCGTTTAGTGGCTCCACCTGCAATAACGACCAGCGTCCAGCCAGATTTGGTGTGTTGTAAGATACCAGCGGCGAGATGGGTTGCGCATAGACAGGACGTCCACGACGAGCCCGGTGACTGCGGCGAGTTGAGGTGCGTGCGTTGGAACTGCTGCGGGTGAGGGCGCGTAACGGTGCCCAAATGTCGCTGGTGATGACGCCTTGCCAGACCAGCGCCCATAACGCCTCTTGCAGGGCAGAGAGATCAACCGATTCGCCGATTTTGTCGCGTATCCGTTGGCTGATTTGTTGTGCAAACCAGGCTCCTCCGTCAGCCAGAACAGCGACTATCGCTTGTTGCAGCGCCGAACGATTCGCCTGATCCGCTTCGGCGGGAGTGAACGATTCTGCAGCATATTCCTGTAGATGCAGTGCCACCAGGCCGTCATCTTCACCCAGTTTTTTTTGCCCCGACCAGATAACCGCACCGGTTGCCAGTAATTCATCGAGCATTTCTGACGAATAGTCGCGTACGCGGGCAGGCAGGATCTGGCTTTCCCAGAGTGAGGCGGGTAAACCGACTCCGGCAAGCTGTTCGATCACCCGCATCACGCCATCTACGCCCTCATAAACGCCTGGCGATGTTGAGGCAAAGAGCGCCGGGCTACCATCGGTGGCGGGTAATACGCCCTGACGTTCCAGCAGCAATCGCGCATAGGTCGTGGCTGCAACGGGACGCGTCGCTTCTCTGGCGGCTTGCAGCGAGCGCAAACGCAGACGACGAAATACTTCATCGCTCACCCAGATGTCTTGTTGCAGATTCATCACCAGACCCTGTTCACGCAGTTGCTGAAGCTGCTCTTCGACAATGGCAATACCGAGACTAAACTCATGAGCCAGTTGTTCAGCCGTGACCAGAGCATGAGCCCGGAGATAGCGCAGAAAGAGGTCGCGAAGCGGGTAACTGACTCTATGTAAATAAATCTCTGGCAATGACTCTGGTAGTCGTACGCCGAGGGCATCACGCAGCCTGGCGGCATCATCCATACAGGCAAGACGCTCCTGTCCGCTAATCATCGCTGGGAAGATTCGTTTTACTGCAAGAAGATTTTCCAGATACGACGCAACCTCTTCACTGCTGCCTGTATGCCGTTGCGCCAGGTCTTCAACGGTCATTGGCCCCAGTTCGCGCAGCAGGTCGAACAATCCTTCTTCACCTTTCGCTCTTCTGCCAGGAGCCAGTCGTTGCAACTCTTCTTCCACCTGGCGAATGACCTGCGGGTCGAGTAATTCCCCCGGATCGACCTGTCCGAGTAGATTGCGCAGTAACTCGCTGTCCAGCGACAGTACGGATGCCCGGCGCTCTGCCAGCGGGGCGTCGCTCTGGTACATAAATTCCGCGACATAGCCGAACAATAAACTTGTGGCGAAAGGCGAGGGCGTAGTGGTCGTTACATCGGATATTTGAATTTCGCCACCGTTCAGGCGACGCATCAAACGTTCCAGTGCGGGAAGATCATAAACATCTTGCAGACATTCGCGTAGGATTTCGAGAATGACCGGAAAATCTGGATATCCCTGAGCGATTTCCAGCAACTGACTGGCGCGCAGCCGTTGTTGCCAAAGCGGGGTGCGATGGCCCGGAGTGCGCCCCGGCATTAATAATGCCCGCGCGGCGCATTCGCGAAAACGGGCGGCGAAAAGTGCCGAGCTGCCTACCGCCTCGCGGACAATTTGCAGCAACTTTTCTGGTTCAAACAAAAAAATCGCGGCGTCGGGCAATTTACCATCAGTGTCAGGAATGCGCGCAACAATGCCGTCATCACTGGCGACCACAGACGCGTCAGCGCCCCATAGGGCATGTATTCGCCCGGCAATCGCCAGCGCCCAGGGTTCATGCACCCGTCTTCCATAGGGAGAGTGCAAAATAATACGCCAGTCGCCAATTTCATCACGCACCGTTCGAGGACCAGATGGCGACTCCCCGGAACGATGCCCGTCGCGTTGCGTTGCTCGTCAATCAACCCCTGAATATTGGCGTTCGTATTTTCTTCTGCCAGCCACGGGGGAATAGTCCCGGAAAAGAACGCGCCATCCGCCAGTAAATGAAGAAAATCGCCGATCATCTCGCCTAATTCAGCCGGACGTCCGTTACCTTCACCACGCCAGAAGGGGAGCCGGGCAGAACGACCCGGAGCAGGAGTCACAATCACCTGATCGCGGGTGATTTGCTGGATCCGCCATGAGGTAGCGCCGAGAGTGATAATGTCGTTCACCCGCGACTCATATACCATCTCCTCATCCAGTTCACCCACCCGCCGCGAACCGGCCTTTTCTTCACCTTCGGGTAATAACACGCTATACATGCCACGATCCGGAATGGTGCCGCCGCTGGTAACCGCCAACAATTGAGCGCCAGGTCGGACGGTCAATATCCCGGTCTCCCTGTTCCAGACCAGTTTGGGGCGAAAAGCAGAAAAATCGCCAGAGGGATAGCGCCCGGAAAGCATATCCAGCGTGGCGTCAAAAACACGTCTTGGCAGATCTTTCCACGGTGCGGCACGGCGTACGCGGGAGTACCATTCGTCTACCTGTAATGCCTCCATCGCCGCGGCGGCAACGGTTTGCTGCGCAAGGACGTCGAGTGGATTATGCGGCGGTGTCAGGTTTTCCAGCCTGCCTGCGAACATACACTCTACAATGACTGCGGAATCGACTAAGTCACGCCGGGTACGAGGGAAAAACAGCCCTTTAGATACACCGCCAACCTGATGTCCGGCGCGACCAATGCGTTGTAACCCACTGGCAACAGAAAGCGGCGTTGCCACCTGAATCACCAGATCCACTGCGCCCATATCAATCCCCAGTTCGAGACTGGAGGTTGCGACCACGCAGCGTAACTCACCCGATTTCAGCGCCTGCTCGGTGATTGCTCGTTGTTCTTTAGAGACGGAGCCGTGGTGTGAGCGGGCAATAAAAACGTCGCTACTTTGTACACGGTTAGAGGTTGCGCCGGAGGTCGACTCGAAATGGGCCGCATCAACGGCGATAGACGGGGAACGCTGTAAGCGTGCGGCGTAAAGCTCATTTAATCGTGCCGTCAGTTTTTCCGCCAGCCCACGTGAATTAGTAAAGACAATGGTCGAGCGATGGCGCAACACTTCATCAAGGATACCCGTTTCAATATATGGCCAGATGGAGCCTTCCCGGCCGGCATGGCTGTCTTCGCCGGTGCTGCTGGCGACCGATGAGACATCATCCATATTGGCGACCGGTACGACAATTCGTATCTGCGGATGGCGCATTGCGGGCGGGTTGACTACCGTAACCGGGCGATCGCCACCAAGAAAGGCTGCCACATCGCTGGCTGAGCGCACAGTGGCAGAAAGGCCAATTCGCTGTGCTGAGGTGTGGAGCAGCGCATCGAGCCGCTCCAGACTTAACGCCAGATGCGCACCACGTTTACTGCCCGCTACCGCGTGGACTTCATCAATAATTACCGTTTCGCCGCGCCGCCGCCGTTCATCGGCAATACCCTTCAACGGGAGCTGCAAGTTGCGCTGAACGTCGGTGCCCAGAGCTTTTATCGGTGAAATATAGAGGATGCGTGAGGTTTTACGCTTATGCGCCTCGCGGGTATCTTCGCCGCCTTCGCGGAAGAGCCGATCGAGGGCGTAGAGAAATGCTGCCAGCGTTTTCCCGGAGCCGGTCGGTGCAATCACCAGCGCATGTTCGCTTCGCGCCGCCACATGCCAGGTTTGCGACTGGACAGCGGTCGGCTGTTTAAAGGCGCGAAGAAACCAGTCGCGGGTCGCCGGTGAAAACACGTCCGGCAGGAGCGATGAAGGGTCTGGATTATCTGCCATTAACGCTATTCCCCGTGAATATCATGCAGGATGCGTGGAATAGCCTCACTATAGATGCCTGAATCATTGCATGTCATCAGGCATCGACTCGATTACACCTCTTCGGCGGCAGGTAGCGGCCAGCCTCCCAGACGTTTCCAGCGGTTGACGATTTCACAAAACAGCACAGCAGTGCGTTCGGTGTCGTACAGCGCGGAGTGCGCCTGGGTGCTGTCGAAGTCCATGCCAGCGGTCTGGCAAGCCTTTGACAATACGGTTTGTCCGAGTGCCAGCCCGGCCAGTGCAGCAGTGTCAAAAGTGGCGAAAGGGTGGAACGGGTTACGTTTCAGTGAGGCGCGTTCTGCGGCGGCTATCATAAAGCTGTGATCAAAATTGGCATTGTGCGCCACCATAATGGCGCGGTTACAGCCGCTCGCTTTAATACCTTTACGTACAACTTTAAAAATTTCGTGCAGCGCCTCGTATTCGCTGACCGCGCCACGATCGGGATCGTTCGGGTCAATGCCGTTGAAGGCGAGGGCTTCTGGTTGCAAATTTGCGCCGACAAATGGTTCGACGTGGAAATGTAATGTGGTGTCCGGCATCAGCCAGCCTTGTTCATCCATTTTCAGGGTGATGGCGGCAATCTCAAGCAGCGCATCGGTTTTGGCGTTAAATCCGGCTGTTTCAACATCGATCACAACAGGATAAAAACCACGAAAACGGTCGCACAGACCGGTAAGTTGAGCGTTATCGGACATCTGATTCTCTTAATACGGATAAATTGCAGCGCGCATTATGACAAATATTACTTGTCGATGCAGTAAAGATGCGGGCGCGATGAGTTCACGCCCGGCAGGAGATTAGTTGCCCAGACCGCGACCGGCGTCTTTCTCTTCGATTAACTCAATTTTGTAACCGTCCGGATCTTCCATAAACGCGATAACCGTAGTACCGCCTTTTACCGGACCCGCTTCACGGGTCACGTTACCCCCGTTTTGACGGATTTTTTCGCACGCTTCAGCGGCGTTATCTACGCTAAGCGCGATGTGACCATAAGCAGTGCCGAGTTCGTATTTATCCACGCCCCAGTTGTAGGTCAGTTCAATCACCGCTTCTTCGGTTTCCGGGCCGTAGCCAACAAACGCCAGTGAGTATTTGTATTCCGGGTTTTCGCTGGTACGCAGCAGTTTCATGCCCAGCACTTTGGTATAAAAATCGATGGAGCGTTGCAAATCGCCAACGCGCAGCATGGTATGAAGAAGACGCATCTTTTTATCCTCAAAATGGCTAACAGATTCAAAATGTTGTTTTAGTATAGCGGCGGCTTTACGCCGCTCGCAATGTTGGATTACAACGTCGGGTAATCGGTATAGCCTTCCGCGCCGCCACCGTAGAAACTTTCGGCACGCTGTGGGTTAAGCTCAGCTTTGCGCTGCAAGCGGGCGACCAGATCCGGGTTCGCAATCCAGTCACGACCAAATGCCACCGCATCAATTAACCCTTTGCCGATCAGCGTTTCAGCTTTTTCTACTGTGTATGCACCTGCGCCGATAATCGGACCGTGGAAACGGGCGCGTACTTTTTCGCGGAACGCATCAGTATACGGTTCACCCCCCGCCCAATCTGGTTCTGACATATGCAGATAAGCAATGCCGCGTTTACCCAGTTGTTCAATCAGATACAGTGCATCGGCTTCTTCATTCGGGCCGTTATCCGTGTTCTGGAAAGTACCGATTGGCGAAATGCGAATGCCAATGCGATCGGCACCCCATTCTTCAATCCCGGCATCGACCACTTCCAGTACCAGACGTGCGCGATTTTCCACGCTGCCGCCGTACTGATCGGTACGATGGTTTGAAGAAGGAGAAAGGAACTGATGCAGCAAATAACCGTGAGCAGAGAGGAGCTCTACCAGATCAAAACCGGCTTCACGCGCGTTAGCAATGGCCTGACGGAAATCATTGACGATACCTGGAATCTCTTCTAGTTCAAGCGCACGCGGCATGGATGTTTCAACACGGATCGCCTGACCATTTTCATCGCGCAGAGAAGTACGTGTTCCCGCGCTAAGTGCTGAAGGCGCTACCGGTGCCTGACCGCCAGGTTGCAGGCTGGCGTGAGAAATGCGTCCGGTGTGCCACAGCTACACGGCCATATGACCATTTTCAGCATGAACGCCAGCGGTGATTTTTTTCCATGCGGCAATTTGCTCCGGACTATGGATGCCAGGCGCACCTGCATATCCTTTTACCTGGGCAGAAATTTGCGTGGCTTCACTAATAATCAAACCGGCACTGGCACGTTGGCGATAGTATTCCGCCATCAACGGGGTAGGAATGTCACCCGGTTCAATACTGCGCAGACGCGTCAGCGGTGCCATAAAAATACGGTTTGCCGCCGTGATCGCGCCCACTTTCAGTGGGGAATACAGTTTTTCAGATGACATAAAGGCTCCCGGTCGTCTGGTGATAAAAAATGCCTGCTAAACGGCAGGCGTCGCAATAATGTTTTTTACATGGGCCAGCGCGTTTTCCAGTGGCTCGAAACTGCGCGAAATTTTGGCCTGCAGATTCGCACCCAGCCATAGTGCGTAAAGCACTTGTGCCTGTTGTAGCGGTTCGCCACAAAAGGTTAAACAATGGTTCTCACGGCCATTTTCCAGCGCCTGAGAGAGCAGGGCGATCACGCCGCGAGCACCTTTATCCATCGCGCTGCGCATATCTTCTGACAGATCGCACACTTCGGCAGAGAGTTTTACTGTCAGGCAACCACTGATGGTTCCATGTTGGCAAAACTGGTTCAGTGTTTGCTGGTAATAAGCCAGTATGCGGTCGCGGTAGTTACCTTCGCCGGATTGCAGCAACTCAGTCAGTCGCTGGTGATATGCGGTGTAATGACGCTCAAGCATGGCAACGCCAAACGCTTCTTTAGAGCGAAAGTAGTGATAGAAGGACCCTTTCGGCACTTCAGCGGTTTTTAGTAATTCGCTTAGCCCCATCCCGGTGAATCCACGTTGCAGGCAAAGTTGCTCGCCCGTCGCCAGGAGATGTTCGCGAGTATCATGTTCGGTGTGTTTGTTCATGCGTTGGAGTGTAGTAGACCAGTCGGTCTAGTGCAAGCAAAGTTGCTACTTTGGACATTAACAGCTTCAATAATGGTAATAATCTTATCTGAGGAGGGCGAAGTGGCGGAGCAATTAGAGTTCTTTCCCGTCCAGAGCCCGTGCCGGGGAATTTGCCAGTCTGACGAACGCGGGTTTTGTCGCGGCTGTTTTCGTAGTCGGGATGAGCGTTTTAACTGGAATAAAATGAGCGATGGCGAAAAACAAGAGGTGCTGCGCCTTTGTCGGCAGCGATTAATGCGCAAATTACGCGCAAATAAGCCAGCGTCATCAGACGAACCGGAGCAACCATCACTCTTTTGAACCTAATCTTGCGTATACTCCTCTCATATCTGATAAGAGGAAGCGATTATGGTTCAGCGTATTACTATTGCGCCGCAAGGCCCGGAGTTTTCCCGTTTTGTGATGGGCTACTGGCGATTGATGGACTGGAATATGTCCGCCCGCCAGCTGGTCAGTTTTATTGAAGAGCATCTGGATCTCGGCGTGACCACCGTGGACCATGCTGATATTTATGGTGGCTATCAGTGCGAAGCGGCGTTTGGCGAGGCACTGAAACTGGCACCTCACCTGCGTGAACGGATGGAAATCGTCAGTAAATGCGGTATCGCGACGACCGCGCGTGAAGAAAACGTCATTGGTCATTACATCACTGACCGCGATCACATCATTAAGAGCGCCGAACAGTCGCTAATTAATCTCGCGACCGATCATCTGGATCTGCTGTTAATCCACCGACCAGACCCGTTAATGGATGCCGATGAAGTGGCGGACGCGTTCAAACATCTGCATCAGAGCGGCAAAGTGCGTCATTTTGGCGTATCGAACTTTACGCCTGCGCAATTTGCCCTGTTGCAATCACGTCTGCCGTTTACCCTTGCCACTAATCAGGTGGAAATATCCCCGGTGCATCAGCCGTTACTGCTGGATGGCACGCTCGACCAACTACAACAACTGCGTGTTCGTCCGATGGCGTGGTCCTGCCTTGGTGGTGGTCGTCTGTTTAATGATGATTATTTCCAGCTGCTGCGTGATGAACTGGCTGTGGTGGCAGAGGAGTTAAACGCGGGCTCGATTGAACAGGTGGTTTACGCCTGGGTATTACGTTTACCATCGCAGCCGCTGCCAATTATCGGTTCAGGTAAAATTGAGCGCGTACGGGCAGCTGTCGAAGCAGAAACACTGAAAATGACCCGTCAACAATGGTTTCGTATTCGTAAAGCGGCACTGGGGTACGACGTACCGTAAGCACTTTTAGGAATAGCCGCCGTTCAAAAATGTGTCACTGGTTTACACTTATTCAGGAATGCACAATGAACGGAGGTCCTATGAAACGTTTTAGTCTGGCTATTCTGGCGCTGGTTGTTGCAACCGGCGCACAAGCTGCCAGTGAAAAAGTCGAGATGAACCTCGTCACGTCGCAAGGGGTAGGGCAGTCAATTGGTAGCGTCACCATTACTGAAACCGATAAAGGTCTGGAGTTTTCGCCCGATCTGAAAGCATTACCCCCCGGTGAACATGGCTTCCATATTCATGCCAAAGGAAGCTGCCAGCCAGCCACCAAAGATGGCAAAGCCAGCGCCGCGGAATCCGCAGGCGGGCATCTTGATCCACAAAATACCGGTAAACATGAAGGGCCAGAAGGTGCCGGGCATTTAGGCGATCTGCCTGCACTGGTCGTCAATAATGACGGCAAAGCTACCGATGCCGTCATCACGCCTCGTCTGAAATCACTGGATGAAATCAAAGACAAAGCGCTGATGGTCCACGTTGGCGGCGATAATATGTCCGATCAACCTAAACCGCTGGGCGGTGGCGGTGAACGCTATGCCTGTGGTGTAATTAAGTAATTAAGAGGCCTGCGTACCTTGCGGTGGTGCTTGCTCAAGTTGCGAAAGCGAGCAGTACAGCCGCCAGACAATTGCCGCCAGCTCACGGGCGGCAGGTTGATGATGACGGGCAAGGCTGTCGCAAATCCGCTGTAATTCTTCAAGTGTGGCCGCCAGTGATTTTTGCTGAACGCCACGCTCACTCATCACTCCCCGCAACAGTGAAATACAGTTATCCCGTACTCGCGATAACGGATCGGAACGCGATTCCCAGTCGCGCAATTGCCAGACAACATGAGAACAGTTCAGCAGCACTACACTCCAGCGTAATAACCAACGGCGAGCCAGCGCATCCTGGCTGTTACTCAACTGACTGACGTGATGATAAGTGAGCGATTCAAATTCGCTTTCACTCAGTGTTGGATGGCGGCTTAGCTGATCGACAAAATCCCGGCGCAGCGCGCGAATATGGCGGCGGCTTTTACGAGCATCCGATCCTGGACGCAGAATGGCGAACGCTAGCCAAGCCAGCGCAACGCCAACGATTTTTGCCAGATTATCGTTAAGAAAGTCAGCAAAATCATACACCGGGGGATTAGTGACAGCGATAAACGAACCCATAAAAACAATCAGTTGCCCCCACAGTGCGGCAAATTTGGGCATCTGCAATTTAAGAAGCTGCATTGTCGCCAGCAGTGGAAAGAGAAACAGTAAAAATTGCCACAGATCGCTAATCTGGACCATCAGGCCAAATTTGACCACAAAGCTGAATAGCGAAAGTAACACCAGCGTGCGCATCAGCAGTGACAACGACTTAAACGGTGCTGCGACGGCGGAGTAGACAGCTAATTGCTGCCAGCGTTAATGCATTGGCACCGGCATCCTATTGCGATGCAATACTCCATGCGCCAATCATCATCAACGTACAAAATGTACGCAGCCCGCTCCACATAACTTCGGCGTTGTCGGTATGACGAGCCAGAGCGGATGTCCGTGCGAGTCTGGCATGATCATCTACACCGCTTTGCAGACGATGTAATTCCTGACTACTTTGCAGATAAAGGCGGCAAAAATAACGTAGTCGCTGCCAGAAGGCGACGTGCCGGTAGTCGGCGACGTTGGTCGGGCGTAGCGGGGCGATAATACGTGCGACGGTGTAAGCATCTGTTTGCGAACTGGCGAGCGCCGTCAGCAATTGTTCGAGAATTTCTCGCGTGGCACCTGGCGGTGAGGGCCAGTTGAGCAACATACGTCGCAGGCTGGAGATGACACTGGTCATACGTAATTGCTGGTGGAGTAGCGCATTAAGGCGCGCGTTTTGCTGGCGAAAACGATAGTGGCTCCAGAAAGCCTGGATACGCAGCAAATTCATGGTCAGTATCTGCCCAATCCCCCCCTCATGTGCTGCACGAATGGCATCGTTTGTTTCAGGCTGCCAGAGTAAACTGGCATGTTCCAGTAATCGGGCGTGCATGTTTTTCAATGCGGTTAAAAGGGCTGTAGCATCGGAACTGCTAGGCAGGATCATCATCATCATGCCGCCGCACAAAATACCGACTATCACCTCGCAAACGCGCGCCTGAGCGATATCCTACAGCTGGCTGGCCTCAGTAATATTAACCATCGGAAAGGCGATGATGGCAGCCGTGTAGCCGCCAGTTGAAATGCATACGCGACGTTATTCGTGAAGTGCGCACAGGCCCAGGTACAAAAGCCAAGCCACGCCGACATGCTCAATAGAAAAAACCACGGCTCATTGAGCGTATGCCCGGCAAGAAGCAGTGCCGCAATGGCTCCCAGTAAACTGCCAGCGATGCGTCCGAGGCTTTTGCTGATGACACCGCCAACGGTGGGAAAGCTAACCACTGCAGCCGAGGTCATCGCCCAATAGGGTTCATCCAGATTCAAATAATAGGCAACCGTCAGCGCCAGACACATGGCAATGGTATTGCGTAACGCATAACGCCATTGCGCCAGCGTGGCCTTGAACCAGGGCAAATTGCGCAAGGACCATGACGATGCGTTCATTATTGACCTACGGCAATGCTACAGGTGGTGCCCGACACCAGCGTGACATCGCCTGGAACTTTATCCAGCGCAAAGCGGACGGGAACGCGTTGGGCGAGACGAACCCAGGGGACGTTAGGTTTCACATCCGGAATAAGGCTTGAGTCACTTTCAACGCTTTGATCATAAATCGCCCGACCGATACTGGAAACGTGACCCCGTAACGTTTTGTTATCACTATAGAGGGTAATTTGTGCTGGTGCACCTTCGCGGATATGGCGCAACTTGGTTTCTTCAAAATAACCAATGACGTAAAACGAGTGGCTGTCGACAAGGGCAAACAGCGGTTTCCCGGTGTCAGCGTAATCGCCGATGCGGGTAGTGAGGTTAGTCACCCAACCACTCACCGGGGCGCGAATTTCCGTTTGCGCCAGTTGCCATTGTGTCTGTTTCAGCGTGGCCTGTGCGGCATTAACACTGGCCTGCATCGCTTTAACATTGAGGTTAGCGGTATCGAGTTCTTCGGCAGAAATAAAATTTTGTGAGAGATGACGACGACGATTCGCTTCGTTATTGGCTTTTGCGAGGTCAGATTGCGCTTTCGCCAGCTGAGCCTGTGCGTTCAGCTCGGCGATCTGAAAGGGCGTTTTATCGATCGTGAGCAGAAGATCCCCCGCGTTAACCAGTTGGTTGTCTTTTATATTCAGCTCAACAATACGTCCCGACACCTGTGGGGTGATAGAAACCTTTTCTGCGCGTATTTTCCCGTCGCGTGTCCACGGAGATTGCATGTAATAATTCCACAGCCACCATCCGGCAAGAACCGCAACTATCGCTACAATGATTATTGAGAAATACTTAATTGTTTTAATTGACATAGTTACCACGCAATCAGTATTGCCAGAGCAAGGCAAACGCAAATCGCAAACAGCGATAAATCCATTTACAAGGGATGCCAGATGTCACCGGCGTAGATCCAGCCACGAAGCAGGCGGTGTACGACAAGCCAGATGACGAATCCAAACGCGAAGGCTTTGAAAAACGGAGGAAAATAGACGGACGCACCGAACACCAGATCTTGTAAGGGCAATCCTGTTGCATTGAGCATAAACTTCACAAAGTAGATTCCTTTACGACCGAATATATTGCGTTAGATTAATAAATATTCTTTAAGTGCGAAAAATTTACGCGCAATTTCTGAAAAATATGTCTGACGGTAACCAAATGCAGCAATACATTTGTTTTAGCAATAAAATTGCTGCACACTATTCTAAAAGCCGCATAATATCTTAGCAAGCTAATTATAAGGAGATGAAATTGGAATCGCCACTAGGTTCTGATCTGGCACGGTTGGTGCGCATATGGCGTGCTCTGATAGACCATCGCCTGAAACCGCTGGAGTTAACACAAACCCATTGGGTTACGTTACACAATATCCATCAGTTACCTCCAGACCAGTCGCAAATTCAACTGGCAAAAGCGATTGGCATCGAGCAGCCATCACTGGTCCGTACTCTGGACCAACTGGAAGAAAAAGGGTTAATTTCGCGTCAAACTTGTGCCAGCGATCGTCGGGCTAAACGTATTAAACTGACGGAAAAGGCAGAGCCACTGATCAGCGAAATGGAAGCTGTTATTAACAAAACCCGCGCGGAAATATTACATGGCATCTCCGCAGAGGAACTGGAGCAACTGATTACGCTCATCGCAAAACTTGAGCATAATATCATTGAGTTACAGGCCAAAGGGTGAAATGAAGGGGGCGTGTGGTCAGTAACCTGACCACACGCAAACTTATTTAGCGCGGAGAAACGGTCACCTGACTGCCATTGCTGGCCAGTACGACACGTTGGCCCGGAGAGAAACGAGTGTTGCCTTGTTTCTGTACCACCATGATGGTATTACCATCGTCTTTACGAATTTCCAGCTCGACACCCTGCGTTTTGTTCATTGCACTCTGTACGCCCTGACCAGCTACGCCACCTGCAACAGCGCCTGCTGCAGTAGCCAGAGAACGCCCGGTTCCGCCACCAACAGTATTCCCCAGGAAACCACCAAGAACAGCACCGCCAATTGCACCGATAACGTTGGAATCATCACCGCCCTGAATCTGTACCGGACGTACGTTAACGATGGTGCCATAGCTGACATTCTGTACTTGTTTCGCTTCAGAAGCGGTATAAACATCCCCTGACAGGGTGTCGTTATTAACACAACCGACAAGAGACAGACCTACCATTGAAACAACCAATACGCGTTTAATCATTGAAAAATCTCCTGTTCACCATGAAACGCCACGCAAGCATCCCTCATGGTCAAAGTATATGGCATATGTGAATCCATGGTTACATGTTCTACCAAATATGAGCAAATCATAATGAAAGTAGGATCAACCAATTATAAACAAAACATTCATGATGATTATTGATTTGAAGATAATGTTTTACTACCAACGGTAAAAATCGGTCATTCCGCATGGTATTCACGAAAAGTTTATGTTTGAGTGGTGCGCAAACGTCAGATTGAAAAAGGATGAACTATGAAATCGGGCCGCTTTATTGGCGTTATGTCAGGCACCAGCCTTGATGGTGTTGATGTTGTGTTGGCGACAATAGATGAACACCGGGTCGCACAGCTGGCAAGCTTGAGCTGGCCGATCCCGGTGTCTCTGAAACAGGCTGTACTGGATATTTGCCAGGGCCAGCAGCTTACACTTTCGCAGTTTGGACAGCTTGATACTCAACTCGGGCGACTTTTTGCTGATGCGGTCAATGCCTTGCTTAAGGAACAAAACCTGCAGGCGAGAGATATAGTTGCGATCGGCTGTCACGGTCAAACCGTCTGGCATGAACCGACGGGCGTGGCACCACACACTTTACAGATTGGCGATAACAATCAAATTGTGGCACGCACCGGAATTACGGTTGTCGGTGATTTTCGCCGTCGCGATATTGCCTTGGGAGGACAAGGCGCACCGCTGGTACCTGCGTTCCATCATGCCTTGCTGGCTCACCCAACCGAGCGACGAATGGTGCTCAATATTGGCGGCATCGCCAATCTGTCACTGCTCATTCCTGGGCAGCCGGTTGGCGGCTACGATACCGGTCCTGGTAACATGCTGATGGATGCCTGGATCTGGCGTCAGGCCGGTAAACCTTACGATAAAGATGCCGAGTGGGCACGGGCGGGTAAAGTTATTCTCCCACTGCTGCAAAATATGCTCAGCGACCCATATTTCTCGCAACCTGCACCGAAAAGCACCGGACGCGAATACTTTAACTACGGCTGGCTGGAGCGCCATTTACGCCATTTTCCGGGTGTTGATCCCCGTGATGTTCAGGCCACACTGGCAGAACTCACCGCCGTGACCATTTCTGAACAAGTTTTGTTGAGCGGTGGCTGCGAACGATTGATGGTATGTGGTGGAGGTAGTCGTAATCCGCTACTCATGGCGCGTCTGGCGGCATTACTGCCAGGCACAGAAGTCACCACCACCGATGCCGTTGGCATTAGTGGCGATGACATGGAAGCATTGGCTTTCGCCTGGCTTGCCTGGCGGACGCTGGCGGGATTACCAGGAAATCTGCCTTCCGTCACTGGCGCAAGCCAGGAGACGGTACTGGGGGCTATTTTCCCTGCTAACCCGTGATATCAGAGTTAACTGAATTTTTCTTACCGCGTCTGCCGTTACACTTGGAACGTTAGGGAGGGCGTATTGCCCTCCAGACCAGGAAAGTCTTCGGGAAATGTCTATGAAAAAACTGTTACTGATCTGTTTGCCGGTGCTTCTCACCGGCTGTAGCGCGTTCAATCAACTGGTTGAGCACATGCAAACCGCTACGCTGGAATACCAGTGTGATGAAAAACCGTTGACGGTCAAACTGAATAATCCGCGCCAGGAAGTCAGTTTTGTTTACGATAATCAACTACTGCATCTCAAACAGGGCATTTCAGCGTCTGGTGCACGTTACACTGACGGAATCTATGTTTTCTGGTCGAAAGGCGATGAAGCGACTGTCTATAAACGCGACCGCATCGTATTGAATAACTGTCAGTTACAAAATCCACAGCGTTGAGATTTTTCCAGGGGCGGCGCACAATAGCGTCACCCACTGACAATCCGTAAAGAAAACCATGTCTGATAACGACGAATTGCAGCAAATCGCGCATCTGCGCCGTGAATACACCAAAGGCGGGTTACGCCGTCGCGATCTTCCCGCCGATCCATTAACCCTTTTTGAACGTTGGCTCTCTCAGGCGTGTGAAGCCAAACTGGCAGACCCTACCGCGATGGTGGTCGCTACCGTGGATGAACATGCTCAGCCTTATCAACGCATCGTTTTACTCAAACATTACGACGAAAAAGGCATGGTGTTTTACACCAACCTCGGTAGCCGTAAAGCACATCAAATTGAAAATAATCCGCGCGTTAGCCTGCTGTTCCCGTGGCATACCCTTGAACGCCAGGTGATGGTGATCGGTAAAGCAGAACGACTTTCGACTCTCGAAGTGATGAAATATTTTCATAGCCGCCCGCGTGATAGCCAGATTGGTGCATGGGTTTCGAAGCAGTCCAGTCGCATTTCTGCCCGCGGTATCCTTGAAAGTAAATTCCTGGAGCTGAAGCAGAAGTTTCAACAGGGCGAAGTGCCATTGCCGAGCTTTTGGGGCGGTTTTCGCGTCAGCCTTGAACAGATTGAGTTCTGGCAGGGTGGTGAGCATCGCCTGCATGACCGCTTTTTGTACCAGCGAGAAAATGATGCGTGGAAGATTGATCGTCTTGCACCCTGAAAAGATGCAAAAATCTTGCTTTAATCGCTGGTACTCCTGATTCTGGCACTTTATTCTATGTCTCTTTCGCATCTGGCGAAAAGTCGTGTACCGGCAAAGGTGCAGTCGTTATATACATGGAGATTTTGATGGCAAGCAGTAACTTGATTAAACAATTGCAAGAGCGGGGGCTGGTAGCCCAGGTGACGGACGAGGAAGCGTTAGCAGAGCGACTGGCGCAAGGCCCGATCGCGCTCTATTGCGGCTTCGATCCTACCGCTGACAGCTTGCATTTGGGGCATCTTGTTCCATTGTTATGCCTGAAACGCTTCCAACAGGCGGGCCACAAGCCGGTTGCGCTGGTAGGCGGCGCGACGGGTCTGATTGGCGACCCGAGCTTCAAAGCTGCCGAGCGTAAGCTGAACACCGAAGAAACTGTTCAGGAGTGGGTGGACAAAATCCGTAAGCAGGTTGCCCCGTTCCTCGATTTCGACTGTGGAGAAAACTCTGCTATCGCGGCGAACAACTATGACTGGTTCGGCAATATGAATGTGCTGACCTTCCTGCGCGATATTGGCAAACACTTCTCCGTTAACCAGATGATCAACAAAGAAGCGGTTAAGCAGCGTCTCAACCGTGAAGATCAGGGGATTTCGTTCACTGAGTTTTCCTACAACCTGTTGCAGGGTTATGACTTCGCCTGTCTGAACAAACAGTACGGTGTGGTGCTGCAAATTGGTGGTTCTGACCAGTGGGGTAACATCACTTCTGGTATCGACCTGACCCGTCGTCTGCATCAGAATCAGGTGTTTGGCCTGACCGTTCCGCTGATCACTAAAGCAGATGGCACCAAATTTGGTAAAACTGAAGGCGGCGCAGTCTGGTTGGATCCGAAGAAAACCAGCCCGTACAAATTCTACCAGTTCTGGATCAACACTGCGGATGCCGACGTTTACCGCTTCCTGAAGTTCTTCACCTTTATGAGCATTGAAGAGATCAACGCCCTGGAAGAAGAAGATAAAAACAGCGGTAAAGCACCGCGCGCCCAGTATGTACTGGCGGAGCAGGTGACTCGTCTGGTTCACGGTGAAGAAGGTTTACAGGCGGCAAAACGTATTACCGAATGCCTGTTCAGCGGTTCTTTGAGTGCGCTGAGTGAAGCGGACTTCGAACAGCTGGCGCAGGACGGCGTACCGATGGTTGAGATGGAAAAGGGCGCAGACCTGATGCAGGCGCTGGTCGATTCTGAACTGCAACCTTCCCGTGGTCAGGCGCGTAAAACTATCGCCTCCAATGCCATCACCATTAACGGTGAAAAACAGTCCGATCCTGAATACTTCTTTAAAGAAGAAGATCGTCTGTTTGGTCGTTTTACCTTACTGCGTCGCGGCAAAAAGAATTACTGTCTGATTTGCTGGAAATAATGCATTAAGTGGAAAGGGGGAGTGAGAAATCACTCCCCCTGGTTTTTATACAGGGAACATGATGAAAAATATTCTCGCTATCCAGTCTCACGTTGTTTATGGTCATGCGGGTAACAGTGCGGCAGAGTTTCCTATGCGCCGCCTGGGCGCGAACGTCTGGCCGCTGAACACCGTTCAATTTTCTAATCACACCCAGTACGGCAAATGGACTGGCTGCGTGATGCCGCCCAGCCATTTAACCGAAATTGTGCAAGGCATTGCCGCCATTGATAAATTACACACCTGTGATGCCGTGTTAAGTGGCTATCTGGGATCGGCGGAGCAGGGTGAACATATCCTCGGTATCGTCCGTCAGGTGAAAGCCGCGAATCCGCAGGCGAAATATTTTTGCGATCCGGTAATGGGTCATCCGGAAAAAGGCTGTATCGTTGCACCGGGTGTCGCAGAGTTTCATGTGCGGCACGGTTTGCCTGCCAGCGATATCATTGCGCCGAATCTGGTTGAGCTGGAAATACTCTGTGAGCATGCGGTAAATAACGTCGAAGAAGCGGTTCTGGCAGCGCGCGAACTCATTGCGCAAGGGCCACAAATTGTGTTGGTTAAACACTTGGCGCGAGCTGGCTACAGCCGTGACCGTTTTGAAATGCTGCTGGTCACCGCCGATGAAGCCTGGCATATCAGCCGTCCGCTGGTGGATTTTGGTATGCGCCAGCCGGTAGGTGTTGGTGATGTGACGAGCGGTTTACTGCTGGTGAAACTGCTTCAGGGGGCAACGCTGCAGGAGGCGCTGGAACATGTGACCGCTGCAGTCTACGAAATCATGGTGACCACCAAAGCAATGCAGGAATATGAGCTGCAAGTGGTGGCTGCTCAGGATCGTATTGCCAAACCAGAACATTACTTCAGCGCAACAAAGCTCTGAAATATCTCATTTCGCCCACAACGACCTGTGGGCCGATGGCTATTACTTTAAGCCTTCCGCTGACAGTGCGTCTTGTACTTCCGGACGTTCAGCCATACGTTGCATAAATGCTGCAATGTGCTCTAACCCTTCCAGATTCAGTTTCACCGCGTATGCCCAGCGCAGAACCGTAAACAGATAGGCATCAGCAATTGTAAATCTTTGCCCGCAGATCCAGTGCTCATCCTTCAGTGTCTCGTTCACATATTGCAGCTTCTTCTCCAGCTGCGCGCGAACTGTCGGTTTGTACTCTTCCGGTGTATCAGGGCGAAACAGAGGTGTGAAACCTTTATGCAGCTCGGTGGCGATGTAATTCAGCCATTCGATGGTTTTATAGCGGGAAATACTGTTTACCGGTGCCAGCAACTGGCGGTCGGGGACGCTGTCGGCAAGATACTGCATAATCGCTACGCCTTCCGTCAGCAAAGTACCGTCATCCAGCAGCAATGCAGGCACCTGCCCCTTAGGGTTAACGGCAAAGTAATCGTCACCGTTTTCGAGACGTTTTTTCATTAAATCCACACTGACGAGGGTAAAATCCTTTCCGCTCTCACGCAGGGTGATATGGGAAGCGAGAGAGCAGGCACCCGGTTTGTAGAACAATTTCATCGGTAACTCCTTTTGTCTGTGGTTTAAAGTATGGTAGTGCGTTGCTGAACAAAAAAAAAAGCCGCTAACGAAAAGTTAGCGGCTTGTAAAAGAGTTTCCCTAAATTTTACGCTACAGCAGCTTTCGCCGCTTTGTCTGCAGCGTCATCCTGCGTCATACGGTGCAGTTTAGGCGCGGTCAGCAGCATCAGTACTGCAATAATGGCAGTAGCGACACCAATCTGCAAGAATACGCGACCATAAACTTCCAGTGACATCAGCGGGTCGGTAACGTTATCCGGCACAGCCATCATACCCGCAACATAACCACCAATCAGGTTTGCACCGGCAGTGGTCAGGAACCAGCTACCCATAATGAAGCCCATCAGACGCTGCGGAACGAGTTGTGCAACCATTGCCAGACCCAGACCAGAGATCATCAGTTCCCCGATGCTCTGCAGGCCATAGCTTGCGACCAGCCAGCTTACAGACACGATACCAGCGTCAGACGCGAATTTCGCACCCAGCGGCAGAATCAGGAACGCACCAGAACACATCACCATGCCGATTGCAAACTTGGTTGGCATCGGCAGGGTATCGCCCATCTTGTTATAGATAGCGGCCAGAATCGGACTACCGATGATGATCCAGAACGGGTTCAGTGCCTGATACTGCTCAGGTTCTACGGCCAGACCCAGAATGGAGTGCTCAACGTTACGAATCGCAAAGAAGTTCAGTGACGTTGGCATCTGGCTGTACAGCACGAAGAAGATAATGGCTTCGAGCATCAGGATGAAGGCAACGATCATTTTACGACGCGCAGCACCTTTCATCGCGAAGGCTTCTTTACCGAAGATAACCACGATACCGAAGGCAACAACGCCCAGCGCCATACGCGCAACTTCCTGATTGTGCAGCAGCCAGGTGGCGATAGCGATCAGTGCCACAACACCAATAATGGTCAGTAGCAGGTTACGGTAGTTGATAGGCTCGAAGTCTGGTTTTGAACCGTACTGTTTAACCCAGCGTTGGCAGAAGGCGAAGTTAACGATAGTGATCAGCAGGCCTACAACGCTCAACGCAAACGCAACACTCCAGCCGTATTTCGCGGCCAGCCACGGCGTAGCAATCATAGAGAAGAAAGAGCCGATGTTGACGGACATGTAGTACATGGTGAATGCACCGTCCAGACGCGGGTCGTTTTTCTCATAGCATGTAGAAAGCAGAGAAGACGGGTTAGCTTTAAACAGGCCGTTACCGACCGCAATAGCCGCCATACCCATATAAACGATACCGGCGTCGTGACCAGACCAGGCAACCAGAGCATAACCAATCGCCAGCACAATAGCGCCGAGCATAATTACGCGTTTAGTACCCAGTACCTTGTCACCTAACCAGCCGCCGATAGCGACCAGACCATAAACCAGGGCACTAAAGGAAGAGAAAAGGGTGATTGAATCCGCTTCAGACATACCCAGTTGTTTAACCAGGTAAACAGCCATAATTCCTTGTAGGCCGTAATAACCAAAACGTTCCCATAACTCAATCGAGAAGATGAGATAGAACGCCTTCGGTTGTTTGAAAGCGTTCAAACTGACGCTTTCAGTTGGTTTTTGGTTTGCAGTGGACACTTTTACCTCTTTTTTTACATCCCATATTAACGGGGGTGCTTTCTCGCGTTATGTCTAAAAAACATACGCGCAATTGTTATAGTGGGAGGGGAAACGGCAGGTAATGTTCACTATCTTGCACTTTCAGACAAGTCCTTTGTAATAATCTGTTACATATAACTGAGGCGGGGAATTCAACCATTCCGGGAAATGTTATCCAGCGTTAAATTTTTCAAAAAACGTAACGGCAGATTTTTTCACTGCACTGAGAGGGGGATGATGGCTTAACGGCGATATGTTCTGCTATTTAGCGTTTTTACTAGTGAGATAGTCCAGTTTCTGAAAAATAGCCAGTGTAATGTTTTGTAGGTCAATATTTGTTGCGTGTGTAAATTTAAATGATTTTAACCTGATTCTTGCAATGTTTTTACATTGCGACAGCATCGTGATCTTGATCACGAATGAATAGAAAATTTCGCTATTAAAAAAACAATTAACCTGCATTTTTGGTTATCCGCAAACGGATTACCTGATGATAACGCTAAGCAATGGCATCATTCACGTTAAAAAGATGTTTTAAAAGAGGATAAAGAAAGGTTATCAATGGGGTAATCGGTGTTACCCCTTTTCTTCAGATGTCAACTTTCTCTTTGTATTCACAAAGATCTTCAATAATACAAGAGCCACAGCGGGGCTTGCGGGCAATGCAGGTATAACGCCCGTGCAGGATCAACCAATGGTGGCAGTCGACTTTAAACTCTGCCGGAACCACTTTCAGTAGCTTTTCTTCTACCTGTTCAACGTTTTTCCCCGGCGCAAATTGAGTACGATTACAAACGCGGAAAATGTGCGTGTCGACAGCAATAGTCGGCCAGCCGAATGCAGTGTTTAATACGACGTTGGCTGTTTTACGACCTACGCCGGGCAGGGCTTCAAGCGCAGCACGATCTTCCGGAACCTCGCCATTATGCTGCTCCAGTAAGATACGGCAGGTTTTGATGATATTTTCTGCTTTGCTGTTATAAAGCCCAATCGTTTTGATATAGGTTTTAACCCCTTCAACGCCCAGTTCAAGCATCGCTGCAGGCGTATTCGCCACCGGGTAGAGTTTCGCCGTCGCCTTATTAACACTGACATCGGTCGCCTGAGCGGAAAGCAGTACGGCAATCAGCAATTCAAAAGGCGAACTGAAATTAAGCTCGGTGGTGGGATGAGGATTGTTCTCACGCAGGCGAGTGAGGATCTCCAGGCGTTTTGCTTTGTTCATCAGACATTCCCTGTTTCACCGTTTGGCAATGCACGTTCGGCAGCTGCTTCAGTACGGCGCTTTTTCATTCTTTCATCAATCAGGTATTTTCCTGCCAGCATCAGTCCCAGGCCAATAAATGCACCTGGTGGCAGCATCGCCAGCAGGAAAGGGGAGTCGGTGTGGAAAATCTCCACGCGTAATACTTTTGCCCAGCTACCTAACAGCGCATCTGCACCGTCAAACAATGTGCCATTGCCGATAATTTCGCGTAGTGAACCCAGCACGAACATGGCGCAGGTTGCGCCCATACCAATTGAAAAGCCGTCCAGTGCCGAAAGCGCCGGACCTTTTTTGGCGGCGAAGGCTTCAGCGCGGCCCACAACGATACAGTTAGTGACAATCAGCGGAATAAAAATCCCTAATGATTGATACAGGCCAAAGGCGTAGGCGTTGATCAGCATCTGTACAGCGCTGACCACCGAGGCGATGATCATCACGTAAATGGGAATGCGGATCTCGGCTGGCGTCCAGTGACGCAGCGTCGAAATGGTCAGGTTGGTCAGCGTCAGTACCAGCGTAGTCGCAAGTCCTAAACCCAGAGCATTAGTGGCAGTGGACGTGACCGCCAACAGAGGACAAAGGCCGAGCAACTGGACCAGCGCAGAGTTGTTTTTCCACAACCCCTGAACAATAACGTCTTTAATTTCGCTCACGCTTTATTCTCCACAGGCAGGAAGTTGAGAAAGTTGTGCCGGTAACGTCTGAGCGTACAATCCGGCGCGTTTTACCGCATTAACCACCGCGCGGGGAGTAATCGTCGCGCCGGTGAACTGGTCGAAATCACCACCATCTTTCTTCACCGCCCAGTGCGCATCATCCGCACCACTGATTTTTTTACCCGCAAAATGGGTGATCCAGTCAGAAAGGCGCAGTTCGATTTTATCGCCAAGCCCTGGCGTTTCGTGGTGCTCTGTCACGCGCGTGCCAAGTACCGTGCCGTTAAAATCGGCTCCCACCAGCAGCTGAATCGCACCGGAATAGCCATCTGGCGCGGTTGCTTCCAGAACGGCGGCTACCGGTTTGTCATCCTGTTTGGCGATGTAAACCCGATGCTCACCTTTACCTAACTCTGGCGCAGTTACCAGATAGCAACTCTGTGCCAGCGCATTGTTATAGCGTTCGGCTGGCAGCACCTGATCAAATAATGCCTTTTGTTGCAGACTTGCCTGTTCAGCAATCGTCGTTTTGGTCATCTGGTTGATGGCCGCAGTTAACCCTGTTGAACCCGCTGCAAATAGCGCTAACGTAATGCCGTGTTTTCGGATAGTTTTCAGCATGGTTTACCCTTTGCGATGGCCGTAGACGCGCGGACGCGTGTAGTAATCGATCAGAGGAACCGTGATGTTCGCCAGCAGGACGGCAAAAGCCACGCCGTCAGGATAGCCGCCGAAACTGCGGATCAACCAGACTAATAAGCCCGCAAGCGCGCCGAAAATAAGACGACCACGATTGGTCGTAGAAGCGGTAACCGGGTCAGTCAAAATAAAGAATGCGCCGAGCATGGTCGCACCAGACAGCAGATGAATTTGCGGTGCTGCCAGTGTTTCTGGTGAGAACAACCAGCCCAACGTTGCGCATAACGCCAGCGTTACTAAGAAGCTGAGGGGAATATGCCAGCGAATCGCTTTCTGCCATAGCAACCACAGGCCGCCAGCCAGCCAGGCGAGATTTACCCATTGCCAACCAGCGCCCGCCAGAATACCGCTGTAGATCGGATATTGCATAATCTGTTCAACCGAATGACCGGCACGGACAGAGGTTTTAAATGTATCCAGCGGTGTCGCCTGACTAATGCCATCAATACCTAAGTGTAGTGTGTTCATATCAGCACCACTGGCGGTATGCCCGCTGAAAATAACCTGTATGGCGTCGATAAAACCAGGGATGTTGACCGCAATTTCATGTGGCGGTAACCAGCTGGTCATCTGCACCGGGAAGGAGATCAGTAAGACCACATAACCAATCATTGCCGGATTAAACGGGTTTTGCCCCAGACCGCCATACAACTGTTTAGCGATGATCACCGCAAACACCGTACCCAGCACGACCATCCACCATGGCGCGAGGGGGGGAATACTTACCGCCAGCAATAAGCCTGTCAGCAATGCTGAGTTATCTTTCAACGTTGCGGCTACCGACTGCTTGCGTAGTTTGAGTACGAGAGCTTCGGCTAACAGAGTACTAACCGATGCCAACAGGATCTGAACGAGAGTACCCCAACCAAAAAACCACAGTTGCGCTGCGATTCCTGGCACGGCTGCGAGCAACACCAACAGCATAATGCGCGATGTCTGGCGCTGGTTATGGGTATAAGGGGAGCTAGCTATTCTGAATACCATTTAGTCCTCGTTTACAACCTTTTGCTGGGCGGCTTTTTTGGCCTGAGCGCGGGCAATAGCCGCGGCAACTGCCGCTTTGCGCGGATCAACCTGTTCTTCTGGTTCTGCGTTAGTCTGTTGCTGTTCCAGCTTGCGCGCTTTGGCACGGGCAATAGCGGCTTCGACGGCGGCTTTGCGCGGATCGACCTGTTCTTCTGGTTCCGCATTAGCCTGTTGCTGTTCCAGCTTGCGCGCTTTGGCGCGGGCGATAGCTGCTTCAACGGCAGTTTTACGTGGATCAGCAACGGTTGCTGCGTCGTTAGTTTGCTGCAGTTCTGCCTGTTTCGCTCTGGCTTGCGCTTTACGGGCTTCCCGTGCTGCAATAATTGCACTGTTATCCGGGCGTTCGCCCGCTTTAATCACAATAGGCTGTGTAGCCTGGGCCTGTTTCTCTTTCACCCGCGCCAGAGCGGCAGCAATCGCATCTTTATCTTTGGCTGCAGGTTGAACGGCTGCGCTCTTATGTCGTTCAAGGCGAGCCGCTTTTTCGCGCTCCAGACGAGCCTGGCGCGCTTCGAAACGCGCTTTGGCTTCTGCGGCGCGCTTTTCTTCCTGACGAATAGCCGCAATTTCAGCTTTTTCCTGACGGAAATATTGCACCAGGGGAATATTGCTCGGGCAAACCCACGCGCAAGCCCCACATTCAATGCAATCAGCAATGTTATGCGTGGTAGCTTTATCGTGTTGCTGACCTTTGCTGAACCAGTACAACTGTTGCGGCAAAAGATCCGCAGGGCAGGCGTCAGCACAGGCGCTACACCGGATGCAGCTTTGTTCTTCCTGTGGTTCGCCAAGTTCATTGGCAGAGGGAGCCAACAGACAGTTGGTAATCTTTACGACCGGGACATCCAGCCATGGCAAGGTAAAGCCCATTAGCGGGCCACCCATAATCACCATTTGATCGGCAGAGGGGCAGAATCGGGCATCATTCAATAAATGACGCACTGGCGTCCCCAGCCGTGCCCAGACGTTGCCCGGGCGAGCGATTGCTTCGCCAGTCAGGGTTACAACACGCTCGGTAATCGGCTCGCCATCAATAACGGCACGTTTCACTGCATAAGCAGTGCCGACGTTTTGCATTAATACGCCGATATCGGATGAACGCCCGCCATGTGGAACCTGCTTCCCGGTCAGAATGTAGGTTAATTGTTTAGCACCGCCAGAAGGATATTTGGTTGGAATCACCCGCAGAGAAATATCGTTAGAGTCCGCCAGCACCGCGCGCAGCATGGAAATCGCCTGCGGTTTGTTATCTTCAATGCCGATAAGAATTTCGCGTGGCTGCAGAATATGCGCAAGAATGCGAATACCCTCTACGACCTGAGCCGCGCAATCCTGCATCAAACGGTCATCGGCGGTAATGTACGGCTCGCACTCAGCCGCGTTGATAATCAACGTTTCAATCTTATCTCCGCCACCCTGCAATTTAACGCCTGTCGGGAATCCTGCACCGCCCAGCCCGGCAACACCAAACTGATGTATGCGCTCGATTAACTCTTCGCGACTACGAGTGCGATAATCGGCCCAGCCGTCGCGCGGGATCCAGCAGTCTTCACCATCGGCATCAATAATCACGCTTAATTCAGCTAAAGCTGAAGGATGAGCCGTAGAGTGGGGCGCAATAGCCGTAACGGTACCCGAGGTGGGCGCGTGAACAGGCAGCATTTTGCCGCGACCACGGGTAAGCGGCTGGCCGCGCAATACTTTATCGCCGACGCTAACGCACAACTCACCTTCAGCGCCAATATGCTGTTTCAGTGGAATAACAAAACGCTGCGCCAGTGGTACCTGGCGCAGGGGGGTACCGTTGGACTGGGTTTTCATCTCCGGTGGATGGATGCCGCCGTTGAAATCCCAGATTTTATTTTTTCTGAATGCAGAGAATAACTTAAGCATGGTGTTCCACGGGAATGATACGCACGGGAATGGTGTTCAGATCCCATTTCCAGGAGTCAGGTGTTTCTGCGACCGGTTGCAACGAGATGCAGTGCGTCGGGCACGGATCAACACATAAATTGCAGCCCGTACAGAGATCACTCATTACCGTATGCATGGCACGGGTAGCGCCAACGATGGCGTCTACCGGACAAGCCTGAATACATTTAGTGCAGCCAATACAGTTATTTTCATCAATAACCGCCACCATCCGCGCAGGCGTTAGCTCTTGCGCTTCGCCATCCAGCGGCTGCGGCTCGACATTAAGCAACTCGGCAATTTTTAGCATCACAGCTTCGCCACCTGGGGCGCAACGGTTGATTTTTTCACCGTTACAGCTGATGGCTTCCGCGTAGGGGCGACAGCCGGGATAACCGCACTGACCACACTGGCTCTGCGGTAAGATTTCGTCAATTTTCTCAACGACCGGATCGTCTTCCACCGCAAAACGGCGGGAGGCATAACCCAGAATGGCGCCAAACGCCAGGCCCAGCAGGCTCACGGCGGCAACGGCAATCCAGATAGCATTCATTACAACTTCACCAAACCACTAAAGCCCATAAAGGCCAGAGACATAAGACCTGCGGTAATTAACGCAATGGCATTACCGCGAAAAGGTGCCGGGACATCAGCCACAGCAAGGCGTTCGCGGATGGCGGTGAAGAGCACCATCACCAGCGAGAAACCGACAGCGGCGGAAAAACCGTACAGCGCCGACTGCAAGAAATTGTGCCCGAGATTGATATTCAGCAACGCCACGCCGAGCACTGCACAGTTGGTGGTGATAAGCGGCAAAAAAATCCCCAGCAGACGGTAAAGCACCGGGCTGGTTTTGCGCACCACCATCTCGGTGAACTGCACGACCACAGCAATCACCAGAATAAATGCCAGGGTGCGCAGGTAAATCAGATTAAGTGGGATCAAAATCCACGTATCGATAAGCCAGGCGCAAATAGACGCCAGCGTCATCACAAACGTTGTTGCCAGCCCCATGCCCATCGCGGTTTCCAGTTTTTTGGAAACCCCCATAAACGGACAGAGACCGAGAAACTTGACCAGCACAAAGTTATTGACCAGTATAGTTCCGACAAACAGTAACAGGTAGTCAGTCATTTTTCGGCCTGAAATAAAAAAGCCGCCTATTATCCGTTAATCCAGAGCAGGCGACAACAGGTTAACTGTAAGGTTATTACGGATTCACAAACGTCGCTTTTACCCGCGACGAGCGTTTGAAATAGGAGACGATCAATGCGGTTGCCAACAAAGTAAACAGCAACTGGCGAACGGCTATGCCATCTTCCACGGGTGAAAAAGCGAATGCTTTTACTGCCAGCAATACGGAAATAAGCAGCCAGATAATATAGTGTTTAGGAACACAACGCCGACGTTTAAAGAAAGCGATGGTCAACCACAGTGTGTAATACCACATGGCGATAGCGGTAATAAAAGAAACGCCCCATAAGATTTGTGTCGTCAGTGCTTGTCCGCCGAGCGTTTGAAATGTTTGCGGAGAAGATAACGCAGCGGTATACAGCAACAACGCCAGCGTCGTACTCAATAGAGCGACTAAAAGCCAGGCCAACGGGCCAAGCAACCAGCCTCCAATACGTTGTGGCGTTGTGGTGGTCATAGGTTCTCCAGAATAGCGACGCAAACAGGCAAATCTAATTTTAGGGGCGTTATTATAAGGCTTTTATAACCGATCGCTACTTTCTTTATTGGACATAGTGCCAGACGGACTTCGGTACCTGGCCGAGGTCAAACAAACGCCCGCCAGAAACCAGCTCTGCGCGACGGTGATCGGCAGCACGATACATATTGATCAGTTCCTGATCGTCCGTCAGGGTGTAATTAAGATGGTCGTAGAGTTTTTCCAGACTTTCGAGTGAACTGATTTTGCGAAATTTTAATAAGTAGTCCTGAACAGTCATAAAAGGTCCATAAAATAATTAATACCAAAGGGGTAGGTATTATTAGTGATGATAAAATTTCACCAAAAGTGAACGCTTGTGTTATTACAATAATAAGAATGCGCTGATGGCAAATATTCAGGGATGAAAAACTGCTCTGAAAAGAGCAACGCGCTTTACTATCCCTGACAATCACCAACAACATCGAACAAGATAATAAATTCCTGGTTTAATATCCGACAAGTGAAAACATGCAACCGGACGGGCAGCATGGCGCTCTACAAGCGCAGAGCTTACTTGTGTTGTACCGAAGCACTCTGTTCAGGTGGCTGATAGTTGTCAATGTGACTCGCCACGCCAAGAAGAATGACTGAAACGACAAGAACGATCCAACCTGTTAATTCAATAAGACGATTCATTACAGCCCACATCTCTCTTGATTGATCCATTAACTTCAGGGGGTAAATGTTACTTAGCAATAATAGCTCCAGCAAGATTTTTACTGAGGTTTTTGCGATATTTAGCTTTTGTCGTTGGAAAATTCGCTATTTTTTTGACTTAATATTAAACTGTTGAGCGTGGGTAAAGGATAGTGTCAAATAGCAATCATACTTCAATGAGAGGCAATGACATGAGCGACAACATCCGTGTTGGGTTGATTGGGTATGGTTATGCGAGCAAAACCTTCCATGCGCCCCTGATTGCGGGCACGCCCGGGCTGGAACTGGCGGTAATCTCCAGCAGTGATGAAACAAAAGTAAAAGCCGACTGGCCAACGGTTACGGTTGTCTCTGAGCCGAAGCATCTGTTTAACGATCCCAACATAGACCTGATTGTCATTCCTACACCCAACGATACCCATTTCCCGTTAGCCAAAGCGGCGCTTGAGGCGGGTAAACATGTGGTCGTTGATAAACCCTTTACCGTGACACTGTCACAAGCGCGAGAGCTGGATGCGCTGGCAAAAAGCCTGGGGCGTGTGCTGTCTGTATTCCATAACCGTCGTTGGGATAGCGATTTCTTGACGCTAAAAGGTTTGCTCGCGGAAGGCGTGCTGGGTGAAGTTGCTTACTTTGAGTCTCATTTTGACCGCTTCCGTCCGCAGGTGCGCGATCGTTGGCGTGAACAGGGCGGCCCAGGCAGCGGTATCTGGTACGATTTAGCACCGCATCTTCTTGATCAGGCCATTACGCTATTTGGTTTACCGGTCAGCATGACGGTAGATTTGGCACAGTTACGGCCCGGAGCGCAGTCGACCGATTATTTCCACGCCATCTTGTCCTATCCACAGCGGCGAGTCATTTTACACGGTACCATGCTGGCAGCCGCTGAGTCAGCACGGTATATCGTGCATGGATCCCGAGGCAGTTATGTGAAATATGGCCTCGATCCACAGGAAGAACGTCTGAAAAATGGCGAGCGTCTGCCGCAGGAAGACTGGGGCTACGATATGCGTGATGGCGTACTTACCCGAGTGGAAGGTGAGGAACGTGTCGAAGAAACGCTGTTGACGGTACCTGGGAATTATCCGGCTTACTATGCGGCTATTCGTGATGCGTTAAATGGCGATGGTGAAAATCCGGTTCCGGCAAGCCAGGCAATCCAGGTAATGGAGTTGATTGAGCTGGGCATCGAATCCGCCAAACATCGCGCGACTTTGTGCCTTGCATGAAAAATGGATGGTGCAATTTGCACCATCCATTTTGTTACTTCGCGGCGACTTTTTCTCGCAGTGCGCGTTTTTCCTCAGCGCTGAGGAAAGCCATTTCCAGACCATTAATCTGTGCTTGGCGGATTTGCTCGCGGGATAACCCAGCAGCTGGCGCGGCAACGGTATATTCGTGAATGATATCCACTCCCTGTACGCCGGGATCGTCAGTGTTAATGCCGGCACGAATGCCATGCTCAAGGAACGTTTTCAGCGGATGTGCAGCCAGCTCTGCTACGGTGCTGGTCTGAATATTGGAGGTCAGACAGGATTCAATACCAATTTGTTGCTCGGCGAGAAAATCCATCAGCGCCCGATCTTCAATGGCTTTTACGCCATGTCCAATACGCTCCGCACCCAGT
This sequence comes from Shigella sp. FC1567, assembly GCF_001743015.1. Lineage (NCBI taxonomy): Bacteria > Pseudomonadati > Pseudomonadota > Gammaproteobacteria > Enterobacterales > Enterobacteriaceae > Shigella > Shigella sp. FC1567. The sequence goes on along the minus strand of NZ_MIIV01000144.1, from coordinate 4,949 downwards.
TCACGAATCGCCTGCCAGATGCTTTCCGGCCCGGCAGCTTCGCCTGCATGGACGGTAATATGCCAGCCCGCATCACGCGCAAGGTTGAAGTGAGAAAGGAACAGACTTCCCGGGAAACCAAGTTCATCACCGGCTAAATCAAGGGCGGTAATCTGGTCACGGTGGGCTAAAAAGGCCTCCAGCTCTTGCTGACAGGCGGCTTCGCCGAAGGTTCGGCTCATAATGCCGATAAGCTTCGCCTGCACACCAAAAGTGCGGCAACCTTCACGTACGCCATCGATCACCGCTTCGACAACACCCGCTACAGGCAGCTTATGTGCCATTGCCATGTAGCTGGTGAAAAACGCAGCTCGACATAGTGCAGGCCGTTACGGGCTGCATCTTCAATGTTTTCAAATGCCACGCGGCGGCAGGCATCAAGAGAGGCGAGAACTTTAACGCCCCAGTCAAGTTTGGTCAGAAAGCTCACCAGATCGGGTTCGTTGGCAATGACCTGAACGTGGGGAATCAGTGTTTCCAGGGATTGTGCAGGAAGCGAGATATTATACTGGCGGCCAAGTTCAAGAATGGTCTGGGGACGAATGTTGCCATCAAGGTGGCGATGGATATCAGTTAATGGCAGGGTGGTATCAATCATGGTCGCACTCTTTTTCTGGATATAAAAGTGCGCACCATTATAAAAACAAAGCAGGGTAAAAATCCACGATTGCGCAACGATTTTTACGTTGCGCAATTGGGGTTAACGAACAGCGCGGATGGCGTTAATTAATCCAGCCACACCTTTTTCCAGTTTCGAACGTGGGCAGCCGGCATTGAGACGGACAAAACCACGACCTTCTTCACCGTAGGTATACCCCGGCATGATCGCGACTTTTTCTTGTTCGATAAGTGCTTTTTGCAACGCGTTGTCGTCAATATTCAACGGACGTAAATCAAGCCATGCCAGATAAGTGGATTGTGGGATCTGCCAGTTGAGTTCAGGAAACGCGGCGTTCATTTTATCTGCGATATACGTCAGGTTATCTTTCAGATAGATGCGTAAGGCATCCAGCCACGGCGCGCCTTGCTGATAGGCGGCGATATGGGCAGTTAACGCCAGTACCGAAGGGGAAGAAAGCCCATCACGGCCTTTCAGTGCCGATAAATAGGCATCGCGGCTACTGCTATTTTCTATAATCCCGTAAGCACCGGTCAGGGCGGGAATATTGAAACTTTTCGAGCCCGACGTTAGCAACGCCCAGTCTCCGCGAGCCACATTACTCCAGGGAATATGCGGCTGCTCGCCCCAAACCATATCCATATGGATTTCATCGGAAATAACCCGCACACCATGACGCTCGCACAGGTCAGCCATGATCTCCAGCTCATCGCACGTCCACACTTTCCCGGTAGGATTCTGTGGGCTACACAGGAGCATAATTTTACATTCTGGTTTCGCCAACACGGCTTCCAACTTGCCCATATTGCAAAACCAACCATCAGCCTGCTTCTCTAAAGCAACGGGCATTACTGTGCGCTGGTTACCTTCAATGGCCTTGTAAAATGCGTCATAGGCGGGTGTGTGGATCACCACGCCTTCACCTGTTTCAGACCACTGACGAATCAGTTCTGAAACCATATAGATGACAGAAGGGCCATACACCACCGTCTGAGAATCGATGGCGGTGTAATGCTGGGTGGAAAACCAGTGGGCAATAGCAGCGAGAAACTCATCGTTTTTCCAGCGGCTGTAGCCAAATACGCCGTGCATCAGGCGCTGATTCAGCGCCTCTATAATGCAGGGGGCAGTGGCAAAATCCATGTCTGAAATCGTGAACGGTAACAGGTCAGCAGTGCCGAAACGGTCAGCGACATAATCCCACTGTGTACACCATGTGCCATGACGATCCACGACCTTTGAAAAATCGAACATATCTTATCCTTATGCCTGGACAGTATGCATCAGACCGGCCATTTCATCTTTTACTGACTGAACTTGTGGCCCGATAACAACCTGCAGGTTATGTTGATTAAGTTGTACTACGCCAATTGTCCGATTGTCCTTCAGTGCCTGCACATTAACAAGCGACATATCTTTCACAGACAAACGCAGACGGGTAATGCAGTTATCGAGGCTGACAATATTGTCGGCACCGCCTAATGCTTCGAGGATTGCAGGAACGTTGTAACCTGATTTACCCGGCGCAGCGGCAACGGCTTTTTCGATTGAGCTGGCAACTTCGCTATCGCGCCCCGGGGTTTTGAGATTGAAGCGGGTGATAGCGAAACGGAAGATGGCGTAGTAAACGACAAACCAGATTGCCGCCACCACTGGCACCATGTACCACTTGGTTGACAGACCATGCAAAATACCGAACACCACGAAGTCGATGATATTGCCGTCGGTATTACCGATGGTGACGCCGAGCACAGACATGACGGTGAAGCCGAGGCCGGTTAACAGCGCGTGGATGACATACAGAACTGGCGCTACGAACAGGAACAGGAATTCCAGCGGTTCGGTAGTGCCGCCAACGACGCAGGCGATCAGGCCAGAAATCAGCAGACCTTTAATTTTATGGCGATTTTCCGGGCGCGCGCAGTGATACATAGCTAACGCTGCAGCTGGCAGACCGCCGAGAAACGCAGGCATTTTACCTTGCGAAAGGAAACGCGTGGCGCTTTCAGAAAAACCGTGAGTGGTCGGGCAACTCAATTGCGTCTGGAAGATGGTCAGTGCGCCGCTGACGGTTTGACCGCAGACTTCCTGCGTGCCGCCTGCGTCGGTAAAGCGAATTAATGCCACCAGAATGTGATGCAGACCAAACGGCAACAGCAGACGTTCACCGGTACCAAACAGCATCGGTCCGAAATCACCCGCGCTGTTTATCATATGGCCCAAGCCGCTAATACCCATGGCGAAAATCGGCCAGACTAATGGAATCACCAGGCCGACAAGGCCCATCACCAGCGAGGAGATAATTGGTACGAAGCGCGTACCGCCGAAGAATGCCAGCGCATCCGGCAGGCGGATATTATGGAAACGCTCATGCAGCATCCAGACGATAATACCGGCGATCACCGCACCGAGGATCCCGGTATCGATCGACTGGATCCCAAGAATGCTCTGGATGTTATTGGCTTTCAGAACCGCGGCATCCGTGGTTGGCAGAATGCCTTTATTGGTCAACCAGAAGTTTACCGCGAGGTTCATTACCGCATAACCGACGAAGCCAGCGAATGCCGCTACGCCTTTATTTTCGCGTGCCAGGCCCAGCGGGATGGCGATACAGAACATGACAGGCAGGAAACTAAAAGCAAACGAGCCAATCTTACTCATCCAGGTAAAGATAGCCTGCAACACGGGGTTGCCCAGGACCGGGATCAGGGTTATGACATCATGGCTGCTAAGAGAACTACCAATGCCGAGCATAATGCCGCAGAACGACAATAATGCCACGGGTAACATGAAGGTTTTGCCTAACTGCTGGAAGAACTCCCACAGCGTGACTTTCGGTGCTGTTTTCGCCGTCATAAAACGACTCCTCGTAGAGAACAATCTGGATTCAGTAAATTGCGCGAGAAGATAAAACGTTTTATCAAATTTTAGTGAGGCATAAATCACATTACGCAACGATAATAGCGGGTATAAGATAAATAAAAGGTAAAACGTTTTATCTGTCACATAATCAGGGAGTAGGTCATCTGCATGGCTACCGCCAAAAAAATAACCATTCATGATGTTGCGCTGGCTGCGGGCGTGTCGGTAAGTACCGTTTCGCTGGTGCTTAGTGGCAAAGGGCGAATCTCTACCGCCACAGGAGAACGCGTTAACGCCGCCATTGAAGAGCTGGGATTTGTGCGCAATCGCCAGGCGTCGGCGCTGCGCGGCGGGCAAAGCGGCGTCATTGGTTTGATCGTCCGTGATTTATCTGCGCCGTTTTACGCCGAATTGACGGCCGGATTGACGGAAGCTCTGGAAGCGCAGGGACGGATGGTTTTTTTGCTTCACGGCGGTAAAGACGGCGAGCAGCTGGCACAGCGGTTTTCACTGTTACTGAATCAGGGGGTCGATGGTGTGGTAATTGCCGGGGCTGCAGGAAGCAGCGATGACCTGCGACGGATGGCAGAAGAAAAAGCTATCCCGGTGATTTTCGCTTCCCGTGCCAGTTATCTTGATGATGTTGATACGGTTCGCCCGGACAACATGCAGGCTGCACAGTTGTTGACGGAGCATCTCATTCGCAATGGGCATCAGCGGATCGCCTGGCTGGGAGGGCAAAGTTCCTCATTAACCCGGGCAGAACGGGTGGGAGGCTATTGTGCAACTCTACTAAAATTTGGTCTGCCGTTTCACAGCGATTGGGTGCTGGAGTGCACATCCAGCCAGAAGCAAGCTGCGGAAGCTATCACGGCGCTTTTACGTCATAACCCGACCATCAGTGCTGTGGTTTGCTATAACGAAACTATTGCGATGGGGGCATGGTTTGGTTTGCTGAAAGCAGGGCGGCAAAGCGGGGAAAGCGGAGTCGATCGTTACTTTGAGCAACAAGTTTCGCTGGCGGCATTTACCGATGCGACACCAACCACACTTGATGATATACCCGTTACCTGGGCCAGCACGCCTGCGCGGGAACTTGGTACCACACTTGCGGATCGCATGATGCAAAAAATCACCCATGAAGAGACGCATTCACGCAATCTTATTATTCCCGCCCGGCTCATTGCAGCGAAATAATCCTCTCTTTATCTGCTATACCTGGTAGTGTCCTTTCCTCAAGGTTAATGATAAAAAATGTGGCACACAGGCGGTGTAATGCCGATCAGTTAAGGATCAGTTGACCGATCCAGTGGCTGTGTAAGAATCCGGAAACGCTCACTTGTTTCCGGATTTTTTTATGCACATTGGACAGGCTCTTGATCTGGTATCCCGTTACGATTCTCTGCGTAACCCACTGACTTCTCTGGGG
>NZ_MIIV01000143.1:0-4968 GCF_001743015.1 Shigella sp. FC1567 | reverse complement strand
CTCTGTGCTAAAATTTCTTTTTTTCATTGGAGCACCTGTGTTGTTCTGAGGTGAGCATATCACCTCTGTTCAGGTGGCCAAATTCAGTGTGCCACTTCAAAGAAGATAAGGTTAACGGGGTGAACGGTGTGGATTAAAGACGGGATAGCGATAACTAATAACCAAATCGACTAACCTGTTTTAGCAATAGTCTTTAACAACAAAATAGATTAACCAACCCAATGAAAAACAAATGAATTTAGCCAATCATTAAGATAAATCAGCGATTTTGCGCAACAAAGTCGTTTTAGATAATGCGAAAAAACAGCCTTTCCGGTACTCTACGGCGGTTTTATCGTCCTGTAGAGAAATTATGATGTCCACCACGTTATTTAAAGATTTCACCTTCGAAGCCGCTCACCGCTTACCACACGTCCCGGAAGGGCATAAATGTGGTCGCCTGCACGGGCATTCCTTTATGGTGCGACTGGAAATTACCGGGGAAGTCGATCCGCATACGGGCTGGATTATCGATTTCGCTGAACTAAAAGCGGCGTTTAAGCCAACTTATGAGCGCCTCGATCACCATTATCTCAATGATATTCCAGGTCTGGAAAACCCAACTAGCGAAGTTTTAGCAAAATGGATTTGGGATCAGGTTAAACCCGTTGTGCCGCTGTTAAGTGCGGTGATGGTAAAAGAAACCTGCACCGCTGGTTGTATCTATCGCGGCGAATGATAAGAGTGTGTCGGCGGTCAATTTCCCTTAAGTAACGCTATGTTAGGGTATTGTGTTCAGGATATCTGGGGCATGACATGGAAGACGACTGCGACATTATTATTATTGGTGCCGGTATTGCAGGCACGCTTGCGCGTTACGCTGCGCGCGAGCGGGTTTATCCGTTTTGTTACTGGAACGCGCTGAAATCCCCGGCAGCAAAAATCTTTCCGGCGGACGGTTATATACCCATGCACTCGCGGAACTCCTCCCTCAGTTTCATCTGACCGCGCCTCTTGAACGACGCATCACTCACGAAAGCCTTTCCCTGTTAACGCCCGATGGCGTAACGACGTTTTCCAGCTTACAGCCCGGCGGTGAATCCTGGAGTGTATTACGTGCACGGTTCGATCCGTGGCTGGTTGCCGAAGCCGAAAAAGAAGGTGTCGAATGTATCCCCGGAGCGACGGTGGATGCACTGTATGAAGAAAACGGCAGAGTCTGTGGCGTTATTTGTGGTGACGATATTCTCCGCGCCCGTTATGTGGTGCTGGCAGAAGGTGCCAACAGCGTCCTGGCTGAACGTCACGGGTTAGTGACTCGTCCTGCTGGCGAAGCGATGGCGTTGGGGATCAAAGAAGTGCTGTCGCTGGAAACATCCGCTATTGAAGAACGTTTTCATCTGGAGAATAACGAAGGCGCAGCGTTGCTGTTCAGCGGCGGAATCTGTGATGACTTACCCGGCGGCGCATTTCTTTATACTAATCAACAAACGCTCTCGTTAGGGATTGTTTGCCCGCTCTCTTCCCTTACGCAAAGTCGTGTTCCGGCAAGCGAGCTGCTGACTCGCTTTAAAGCGCATCCGGCAGTGCGCCCGCTTATCAAAAACACGGAATCACTGGAGTATGGTGCGCATCTGGTGCCAGAAGGTGGCTTGCACAGTATGCCGGTGCAATACGCCGGTAACGGCTGGCAGCTGGTGGGCGATGCGTTGCGCAGTTGCGTCAATACCGGAATTTCCGTGCGCGGCATGGGTATGGCGCTGACTGGCGCGCAGGCGGCACAAACGCTGATAAGCGCCTGCCAGCACCGCGAGCCGCAAAATCTGTTTGCGCTTTATCATCACAACGTAGAGCGCAGCCTGCTATGGGATGTTCTACAACGTTATCAGCATGTTCCGGCGCTTTTGCAACGCCCTGGCTGGTATCGGGCGTGGCCTGCGTTAATGCAGGATATTTCCCGCGATTTATGGGATCAGGGTGATAAACCTGTTCCACCGCTGCGCCAGTTATTCTGGCGTCATTTACGTCGTCATGGCCTGTGGCATCTGGCGGGCGATGTTATCAGGAGTCTGCGATGTCTGTAGCCCATAATCTCTGGCGCGTTGCTGATGCGCCGCACATTGTTCCGGCTGACTCCGTTGAGCGTCAGATGGTACAATGGTTGATTAACGCCTGTCCGGCAGGTCTTTTTTCGCTCACACCGGAAGGTGACTTACGCGTTGATTATCACGGCTGCCTGGAGTGTGGCACCTGCCGTTTGCTGTGCGACGAATCCACACTACAACAGTGGCGCTATCCGCCTTCCGGATTCGGCATCACCTACCGCTTTGGATAAATAATAAGGATAATTTATGCCCCTCTTACACCTGCTCCGCCAGAATCCGGTGATTGCTGCCGTTAAAGATAATGCCAGCCTGCAACTGGCAATCGACTCTGAATGCCAGTTTATTTCCGTGTTGTACGGCAATATCTGCACCATCAGTAATATCGTTAAAAAGATTAAGAACGCCGGGAAATATGCTTTTATTCATGTTGATTTGCTGGAAGGCGCGTCAAATAAAGAAGTCGTGATTCAGTTTTTGAAACTGGTGACCGAGGCGGACGGCATTATCAGTACCAAAGCCTCAATGTTGAAAGCGGCAAGAGCGGAAGGTTTTTTCTGTATTCATCGCCTGTTTATTGTTGATTCAATTTCGTTTCACAACATTGATAAGCAAGTTGCGCAATCGAATCCGGATTGTATTGAGATCCTGCCAGGCTGTATGCCCAAAGTGCTGGGCTGGGTGACAGAGAAAATCCGCCAACCGCTGATTGCCGGTGGGCTGGTGTGCGATGAAGAAGATGCGTGTAATGCGATTAACGCGGGTGTCGTGGCGCTTTCCACCACGAATACCGGGGTCTGGACGTTAGCGAAAAAATTACTTTGACGGGATAATCGTAACCAATTGAATTTGGTTTGATTTGTAGGCCGCACGCCACATCCGACATTCAGCGCCTGATGCGACGCTTGACGCGTCTTATCAGGCCTACAAGTCCCCAGGCCAGAACCGTAGGCAGGATCATCCGGCAACACATTATTGGCAATCTGCGTGAATGTTTGTCACCAGTGCCTCCAGCACCACTTTCCAGTCATCAACCACGCCAACATCTGCCTGTGAAAATACCGCAGCGCTGGCGTCATGATTAATCGCCACCACAAACTTGCTATTGCGTACGCCCGCCATTAACGCTGCTGCGCCGGAAGCGCCAACAACAATACACACCTCAGGTGCCAGCAAATGTCCGGAAATACCAATCACTTTTTCAGCATCAACGCCACCGTTCATCACTCGCGCCCGACTGTAGCCCACTTCGGCTCCCAGCTTTTCTGCCAGCATAGCGATTTCCTGGTTATCTGCCTCTCCGCCCTGCCCCACCACCAGCACCCGTCTGGCCTCAGCTAATGGGTCGCGAGTAACATTTTTCAGATCCTCTGTGCTAACCAGCCAGTCGGGAAGCGCACCCGGGACAATGTTCAGTTGTTGTATTCCAGAGGGCAACGTGGCGTTTTTCGCTGCTCCCGCCTGACGCGCCAGAGAAAGGCATAGCGGGCGTTTTTCTGTTTGCAGCGTCGCCGTTAGCGCATTTCCCCAGTGGGATTTGCGCACGCTTACGGTTGGAATATCTAACGAAGTCACCTGGCAGATGCTTGCACCATGTAAACGCCAGGCCAGCCGGGTCGACAGTTCATCGCCAAACGTTCCCGGCGGAAAGAGAACAACGTCCGCAGGCGTTCGCTGCCACTGTTCCACCAACGCATCCAGCACCTGTTCCGCCACTACAGGCTGAGGTTCAATCTGCCAGTGCGCCAGGGTACAACCACTGAAATCCTGCGCCGCCAGCCAGCTTGCTATTGCGGCATTCTCCTGATTTATTGTCACAATTGCGATATTCATGGCTGCATCCTTTGGCGTAAATAGTCCTGCCATAGCTTTTGAGCTTTTTCTGCTACCGTTTGCCCATCAATCAGCGTCGCTCCGCGTCGTTGCTCTGCTCTTGCCAGTTGCAGACACTGCATCGCTGGCATTTCGGCAGCAACAGTTTTACGGATAATTTCTGCTTTCCCCGCAGCCATTCGCTGGCGCATTCCCGGTACTGGCAAGGCCACTTCACCGCACTGACGCACGGCAATCACCGCAGGCAAGCGAACCCGGCAACAACGCAACCCATGTTCAGTACGCTGTTCGAGGGTGATAAACAGCGCGTCGAGAGTGAAACGCTCCACCTGGGTGAAGCAGGTCCAGCCCAGCATTTCCGCCAGCAAAAATGGCGTTTGCCCATTCTGCCCTTCGCTGCTTTGGCTGCCGGTAATTATCAGATCCAGCGGATTCTGATGCTGCCATTCGGCAATATGGCGAGCGACAAATTCCGGCGCAAAGCGCAGATCTGCCGCCGTCTCCAGCAATACAGCTTCCTCAAACCCAAGAGCCATGAGATAGCGCAGCCAGTGCAATGCCCGTTCATCCCCCATGCTCAACGCGGTTAAAGACATCGGCGTACCGTTTTTTCTCTGCGCCAACAGCAGCGCGGCAGCGGCCTGTTCATCAGCACCGAGTAAACTTCGCAGTAGCGAAATATCCGGTCCGCTTTTACCCTGAGCCGCCGCCTGCCACTCTTTTTCCGCCAGCATTCCGGCATCCGGTTCGGCTTTAAACGCTAACAGAATGTTCATTCGGTAATGCTGCCAACTTACTGATTTAGTGTATGATGGTGATTTTAAGGTGCTTGCGTGGCTTCCATTTCCATCAGATGTCCTTCCTGCTCCGCTACTGAAGGCGTGGTGCGTAACGGCAAAAGCACTGCCGGACATCAGCGCTATCTCTGCTCTCATTGCCGTAAAACATGGCAACTACAGTTCACTTACACCGCCTCTCAGCCCGGTACGCACCAGAAAATCATTGATATGGCCATGAATGGCGTCGGATGTCGCGCCAGTGCACGCATTATGGG
>NZ_MIIV01000142.1:0-5090 GCF_001743015.1 Shigella sp. FC1567 | reverse complement strand
TAGTGCGCTGGGTTATCGCTCGCCACGGGAATATCTGCGGCAGCGGGCTTGTAATGGGTTAAGTGATAACAGATGTCTGGAAATATAGGGGCAAATCCACCCAGAGCATTACTAACCTGAACAATCAGGTCACTAATCTGGATACTCGCGTTACTAATATCGAAAACGGTATTGGCGACATTGTCACCACCGGTAGCACCAAGTACTTCAAGACCAACACCGATGGCGTAGATGCCAACGCCCAGGGTAAAGATAGCGTTGCTATTGGTTCTGGTTCCATTGCTGCCGCTGACAACAGCGTCGCACTGGGTACCGGTTCCGTTGCAGAGGAAGAAAATACAATCTCTGTAGGTTCTTCTACTAACCAACGCCGTATCACCAACGTAGCTGCCGGTGTTAATGCCACCGATGCGGTTAACGTGTCGCAGCTGAAATCTTCTGAAGCAGGCGGCGTGCGCTACGACACCAAAGCTGATGGTTCTATCGACTATAGCAATATCACCCTCGGTGGTGGCAACGGCAGTACGACTCGTATCAGCAACGTCTCCGCTGGCGTCAACAACAACGACGCGGTGAACTACGCGCAGTTGAAGCAAAGCGTGCAGGAAACGAAGCAATACACCGATCAGCGGATGGTTGAGATGGATAACAAACTGTCTAAAACTGAAAGCAAGTTGAGCGGTGGTATCGCTTCTGCAATGGCAATGACCGGTCTGCCGCAGGCTTATACACCGGGTGCCAGCATGGCTTCTATTGGTGGCGGTACTTACAACGGTGAATCGGCAGTTGCTTTAGGTGTATCGATGGTGAGCGCCAATGGTCGTTGGGTCTACAAATTACAAGGTAGTACCAATAGCCAGGGTGAATACTCCGCCGCACTCGGTGCCGGTATTCAGTGGTAATGATCCATTAAGTTAGTGTGACTAAGGGCAAACGCCAAATTGCCTGATGCGTTACGCGCATCAGGCAAGATAAGGCGCTCCGGGTCAACAATCTAAGGGCAATTCTCTGATGAGGATTGCCCTTTTCTTTACCAGACATCTCCCCCCACAAGAATTGGCCCTACCAATTCTTCGCTTATCTGACCTCTGGTTCACAATTCCCCAATTAAAACTCACATCAATATTGCCAATACACAACATTTAGTTAACCATTCATTGTCATTATCCCTACACAACACAATTGGCAGTGCCACTTTTACACAACGTGTGACAAGGAGATGAGCAACAGACTCATTACACGATGTGCGTGGACTCCAGGAGACCTGCAATGAATCTCTGGCAACAAAACTACGATCCCGCCGGGAATATCTGGCTTTCCAGTCTGATAGCATCGCTTCCCATCCTGTTTTTCTTCTTTGCGCTGATTAAGCTCAAACTGAAAGGATACGTCGCCGCCTCATGGACGGTAGCAATCGCCCTTGCCGTGGCTTTGCTGTTCTATAAAATGCCGGTCGCTAACGCGCTGGCCTCGGTGGTTTATGGCTTCTTCTATGGTTTGTGGCCCATCGCGTGGATCATTATTGCAGCAGTGTTCGTCTATAAGATCTCGGTGAAAACCGGGCAGTTTGACATCATTCGCTCGTCTATTCTTTCGATAACCCCTGACCAGCGTCTGCAAATGCTGATCGTCGGTTTCTGTTTCGGCGCTTTCCTTGAAGGAGCCGCAGGCTTTGGCGCACCGGTAGCAATTACCGCCGCATTGCTGGTCGGCCTGGGTTTTAAACCGCTGTACGCCGCCGGACTGTGCCTGATTGTTAACACCGCGCCAGTGGCATTTGGCGCGATGGGCATTCCAATCCTGGTTGCCGGACAAGTAACAGGCATCGACAGTTTTGAGATTGGCCAGATGGTGGGGCGTCAGCTACCGTTTATGACCATTATCGTGCTGTTCTGGATCATGGCGATTATGGACGGCTGGCGCGGTATCAAAGAGACGTGGCCTGCGGTCGTGGTTGCGGGCGGCTCGTTTGCCATCGCTCAGTACCTTAGCTCCAACTTCATTGGGCCGGAGCTGCCGGACATTATCTCTTCGCTGGTATCACTGCTCTGCCTGACGCTGTTCCTCAAACGCTGGCAACCAGTTCGCGTATTCCGCTTCGGTGACTTGGGGGCGTCACAGGTTGATATGACGCTGGCCCACACCGGTTACACCGCGGGTCAGGTGTTACGTGCCTGGACACCGTTCCTGTTCCTGACCGCTACCGTAACACTGTGGAGCATCCCGCCGTTTAAAGCCCTGTTCGCATCGGGTGGTGCGCTGTATGAGTGGGTGATCAACATTCCGGTGCCGTACCTCGATAAACTGGTTGCCCGTATGCCACCAGTGGTCAGCGAGGCTACAGCCTATGCCGCCGTGTTTAAGTTTGACTGGTTCTCTGCCACCGGCACCGCCATTCTGTTTGCTGCACTGCTCTCGATTGTCTGGCTGAAGATGAAACCGTCTGACGCTATCAGCACCTTCGGCAGCACGCTGAAAGAACTGGCTCTACCCATCTACTCCATCGGCATGGTGCTGGCGTTCGCCTTTATCTCGAACTATTCCGGACTGTCATCAACACTGGCACTGGCACTGGCGCACACCGGTCATGCATTCACCTTCTTCTCGCCGTTCCTCGGCTGGCTGGGGGTATTCCTGACCGGGTCGGATACCTCATCTAACGCCCTGTTCGCCGCGCTGCAAGCCACCGCAGCACAACAAATTGGCGTCTCTGATCTGTTGCTGGTTGCCGCCAATACCACCGGTGGCGTCACCGGTAAGATGATCTCCCCGCAATCTATCGCTATCGCCTGTGCGGCGGTAGGCCTGGTGGGCAAAGAGTCTGATTTGTTCCGCTTTACTGTCAAACACAGCCTGATCTTCACCTGTATGGTGGGCGTGATCACCACGCTTCAGGCTTATGTCTTAACGTGGATGATTCCTTAATGATTGTTTTACCCAGACGCCTGTCAGACGAGGTTGCCGATCGTGTGCGGGCGCTGATTGATGAAAAAAACCTGGAAGCGGGCATGAAGTTGCCCGCTGAGCGCCAACTGGCGATGCAACTCGGCGTATCACGTAATTCACTACGCGAGGCGCTGGCAAAACTAGTGAGCGAAGGCGTGCTGCTCAGTCGACGCGGCGGCGGGACGTTTATTCGCTGGCGTCATGACACATGGTCGGAGCAAAACATCGTCCAGCCGCTAAAAACGCTGATGGCCGATGATCCGGATTACAGTTTCGATATTCTGGAAGCCCGCTACGCCATTGAAGCCAGCACCGCATGGCATGCGGCAATGCGCGCCACACCTGGCGACAAAGAAAAGATTCAGCTTTGCTTTGAAGCAACGCTAAGTGAAGACCCGGATATCGCCTCACAAGCGGACGTTCGTTTTCATCTGGCGATTGCCGAAGCCTCACATAACATCGTGCTGCTGCAAACCATGCGCGGTTTCTTCGATGTCCTGCAATCCTCAGTGAAGCATAGCCGTCAGCGGATGTATCTGGTGCCACCGGTTTTTTCACAACTGACCGAACAACATCAGGCTGTCATTGACGCCATTTTTGCTGGTGATGCCGACGGGGCGCGTAAAGCAATGATGGCGCACCTTAGTTTTGTTCACACCACCATGAAACGATTCGATGAAGATCAGGCTCGCCACGCACGGATTACCCGCCTGCCCGGTGAGCATAATGAGCATTCGAGGGAGAAAAACGCATGATTATTTCCGCAGCCAGCGATTATCGCGCCGCAGCGCAACGCATTCTGCCGCCGTTCCTGTTCCACTATATGGATGGTGGTGCATATTCTGAATACACGCTGCGCCGCAACGTGGAAGATTTGTCAGAAGTGGCACTGCGCCAGCGTATTCTGAAAAACATGTCCGACTTAAGCCTGGAAACGACGCTGTTTAATGAGAAATTGTCGATGCCGGTAGCACTGGCACCGGTGGGTTTGTGTGGCATGTATGCGCGTCGTGGCGAAGTTCAGGCAGCCAAAGCGGCGGACACGCATGGCATTCCGTTTACTCTCTCGACGGTTTCCGTTTGCCCGATTGAAGAAGTCGCGCCAGCCATCAAGCGCCCAATGTGGTTCCAGCTTTATGTACTGCGCGATCGCGGCTTTATGCGTAACGCGCTGGAGCGAGCAAAAGCAGCGGGTTGTTCGACGCTGGTTTTCACCGTGGATATGCCGACACCGGGCGCACGCTACCGTGATGCGCATTCAGGTATGAGCGGCCCAAATGCGGCAATGCGCCGCTACTTGCAGGCGGTGACGCATCCGCAATGGGCGTGGGATGTGGGCCTGAACGGTCGTCCACATGATTTAGGTAATATCTCAGCTTATCTCGGCAAACCAACCGGACTGGAAGATTACATCGGCTGGCTGGGGAATAACTTCGATCCGTCCATCTCATGGAAAGACCTTGAGTGGATCCGCGATTTCTGGGATGGCCCGATGGTGATCAAAGGGATCCTCGATCCGGAAGATGCGCGCGATGCAGTACGTTTTGGTGCTGATGGAATTGTGGTTTCTAACCACGGTGGCCGCCAGCTGGACGGTGTACTCTCTTCCGCTCGTGCGTTGCCCGCTATTGCAGATGCGGTGAAAGGTGATATCGCCATTCTGGCGGATAGCGGAATTCGTAACGGGCTTGATGTCGTGCGTATGATTGCGCTCGGTGCCGACACCGTACTGCTGGGTCGTGCTTTCCTGTATGCGCTGGCAACAGCGGGCCAGGCGGGTGTAGCTAACCTGCTAAATCTGATCGAAAAAGAGATGAAAGTGGCGATGACGCTGACTGGCGCGAAATCGATCAGTGAAATTACGCAAGATTCGCTGGTGCAAGGGCTGGGTAAAGAGTTGCCTGCGGCACTGGCTCCCATGGCGAAAGGGAATGCGGCATAGTCGTTTGCGCCCCCGTTACTTTATTCGTACCCCTTATAATGGGGTGTTAGCCAGCCAGACCCGGCATGATTACTGCCCCCAGTCGTCCATGATCCGGGGGGGTGATGTCACCGGGTCTGGTGGGGCGCTGGTAACCGCTAATAGGGGTCAGGTCAGGCACTTTTGCCGGGACCGTCTGTAACGTGGATGCCGGTACCTGCTC
>NZ_MIIV01000141.1:0-5142 GCF_001743015.1 Shigella sp. FC1567 | reverse complement strand
TTTCTGGTGCGTACCGGGCTGAGAGGCGGTGTAAGTGAACTGTAGTTGCCATGTTTTACGGCAATGAGAGCAGAGATAGCGCTGATGTCCGGCAGTGCTTTTGCCGTTACGCACCACGCCTTCAGTAGCGGAGCAGGAAGGACATCTGATGGAAATGGAAGCCACGCAAGCACCTTAAAATCACCATCATACACTAAATCAGTAAGTTGGCAGCATTATCGATTGCCACAAGGGCATATTTTGTCAGCATGTCTTGCCTCCCTGCAAAGAAGAGACTAACATTCGAATTGTTTGGGTTCGAACGCTGGCCTCAGGTTGATAGAAATATCGCCTGGGGCTTTTGTCCATCTGGAACCTCGCGAATGCTTAACGCCAGACAGCCTCAAGCACCCGACGCCATTCTATACCTGATAATTCTTCCAGCGGCGTTCACGTTTAAAATCAGGAATACTGCTCGCAAAATAAAAACGCCCCCATCATTTCTGACAGAGGCGTTTAATTTATCCGGCAATATTTACCCTTCGTGCAATCCACATTCCCTTTTTAAGCCAAAGAAACGTGTTTCTTCTTCCGACATGCCAGGTTCCCATTTACGGGTTGTATGGGTATCACCGACCGATAAATATCCTTCATCCCATAATGGGTGATATTTCAGGCCATGTTTTTGCAGGTACTGATAAATAGTTCGGTTATCCCAGTCGATAATCGGCAGCACTTTAAATACGCCACGCTGAATTGCCAGCACCGGTAAATTGGCGCGACTGCCGGATTGTTCACGGCGCAGGCCAGCAAACCAGGTTTGCGCGTTAAGTTCTTTCAGAGCCCGGTTCATCGGTTCGACTTTGTTGATGTCATTGTACTTTTCAATGCCTTCAACGCCCTGCTCCCACAGTTTTCCGTAGCGTGCTTCCTGCCAGGCTGCGCTTTCGGTAGCACGGTACACTTTCAGGTTGAGCTTGAGTTTGTCCGTTAACTCGTCAATAAAGCGGTAGGTTTCCGGGAACAAGTAACCCGTATCGGTGAGGATCACCGGAATATCCGGGCGAATTTGATTCACCAGATGCAGGCTCACCGCCGCCTGAATGCCAAAGCTGGAAGAAAGTACATATTCACCGGGCAGATTATCCAGCGCCCAGGCTACGCGGCCTTCAGCGTCCAGTTTTTCCAGTTCGGCGTTAGTTTCCGCCAGCGCCAGAATGCGATCTACCTTCGGCAGTTCGTTCAGGGCGTTTAGATCGAGTTTGGACATAGATTCCTCACTGTTTGCCTTGCCTGATGCGACGCTCACGCGTTCTTATCAGGCCTACAAGACCGGGCTGATGGTTAATCCCACAAATCGCGCGCCGGATCGAGCACCGGGCGAATGATGCCCGCACGCACCGTAAAGTCGCCGAAGCCTTCACCCGCTTCGCGCTCTTTCGCCCAGCGCCCTATCAGTTCATCAAGCGACGCCAGGATTTCCGGCTCGGTGATGTTTTCTTTATACATCCGTGGGATACGTGTCCCAATGCGGTTGCCGCCAAGATGCAGGTTGTAGCGACCCGGCGCTTTACCCACCAGGCCCACTTCCGCCAGCATCGCGCGACCACAACCGTTCGGGCAGCCTGTTACACGCATCACGATATGCTCATCGCTGACACCATGTTTCGCCATTAAATTATCGATGTTGTCGATAAAAGACGGCAGGAAACGCTCTGCTTCCGCCATCGCCAGCGGGCAAGTCGGGAATGACACGCAGGCCATCGAGTTTTCACGCTGCGGCGTGACGGCATTCATTAACCCGCTCTCTTTGGCGATCTTCTCGATCTTCGCTTTCTCGCTTTCCGGTACACCGGCGATGATCAGATTCTGGTTCGCCGTAATGCGGAAATCGCCTTTGTGGATCTTCGCGATCTCCAGCAGGCCGGTTTTCAGCGGACGCCCCGGATAATCAAGGATGCGACCATTTTCGATAAACAGCGTCAGGTGCCAGTTATCATCAATGCCCTTAACCCAGCCAATACGATCGCCTCGTCCGGTGAACTCATATGGACGGATCGGTTCAAATTTGATCCCCGCGCGACGCTCCACTTCCGCTTTAAACGTCTCAACCCCCACGCGCTCCAGCGTGTATTTGGTTTTGGCATTTTTACGATCGGTTCGGTTACCCCAGTCACGCTGAGTTGTCACGACAGCTTCGGCCACCGCCAGCGTATGCTCCAGCGGCAGATAGCCAAACTCGCTCGCCGTGCGGGCGTAGGTTTTCTTGTTGCCGTGTTCGATAGAAAGCCCACCGCCCACCAGCAGGTTGAAGCCTACCAGCTTGCCGTTTTCGGCGATTGCCACGAAGTTCATGTCGTTGGCATGCAGATCGATATCGTTCTGCGGCGGGATCACTACCGTGGTTTTGAACTTACGCGGCAGGTAGGTCTGACCAAGGATCGGTTCTTCATCAGTAGTGGCGACTTTTTCCTGGTCGAGCCAGATCTCCGCATACGCGCGGGTACGAGGCAACAGATGCTCAGAAATCTTCTTCGCCCACTCGTACGCTTCCGCGTGCAGCTGCGACTCGTAAGGGTTCGAGGTGCAGAGTACGTTACGGTTCATGTCGTTAGCTGTCGCCAGCGCATCAAGACCGACCGAGTGCAGCATCTGGTGCACCGGTTTGACGTTCTTTTTCAGAATGCCGTGGAACTGGAATGTCTGGCGGTTGGTCAGGCGAATGCTGCCATAGATGGTGTTTTCACCGGCAAATTTGTCGATCGCCTGCCACTGTTTAGTGGTAATCACCCCACCCGGCAGACGACAGCGAAGCAGCATCGCGTGGTGCGGCTCCAGCTTCTGTTCAGCACGTTCGGCGCGGATGTCGCGGTCATCCTGCTGATACATGCCGTGGAAGCGGATCAGCAGGAAGTTGTCGCCCTTAAAGCCGCCGGTCAGACCGTCGTTTAAATCTTCCGCAATGGTGCCGCGCAGGTAGTTGCTTTCAAGCTTCATGCGCTCGGCGTCTGTCAGTTTTCCTTCGACCACTAAAGGCCCTGGATGTTTTTCGCTCATTAGTAGACATCTCGCTGATAACGGCGCTCTACGCGCAGCTCACTTAAAAATTCATCCGCCGCTTCGATGTCCATGCCACCAAATTCGGCAATCACTTCCAGAAGTGCCTGCTCAACGTCTTTCGCCATGCGATTAGCGTCGCCGCAGACATAAATGTGGGCACCATCATTGATCCAGCGCCACAGCTCCGCGCCCTGTTCGCGCAGTTTGTCTTGTACGTAAACTTTTTCTTTTTGTCGCGCGACCAGGCAAGATCGATACGTGTCAGCACGCCATCTTTGACGTAGCGCTGCCACTCCACCTGGTACAGGAAGTCTTCCGTAAAGTGCGGATTACCAAAGAACAGCCAGTTTTTACCTGGCGCTTCGTCGGCGGCGCGTTGCTGCATAAAGGCGCGGAACGGCGCAATACCGGTGCCTGGGCCAATCATAATCACCGGGGTTTCCGGGTTAGCGGGCAGGCGAAAGTTATCGTTATGTTCGATAAATACGCGGACTTCGCCCTCTTCTTCCACGCGATCCGCGAGGAAGCTGGAGGCACCACCGGCACGGGCTCGGCCTTCCACGTCGTAACGCACCACACCAACGGTGACGTGTACTTCGTTCTCGACTTCCGCCTGCGAGGAGGCGATGGAATACAGGCGCGGGGTCAGCGGGCGCAGCAGATTAATCAGCGCTTCGGCATCCAGTTGCGCCGGAGAGAAACGCACCATGTCGACAATCGGCGTCGTCGCGGCGTAATGCTGTAACTTCGCTTTATCGCCCACCAGCGGCAGCAGTGTTTCGCTGCGGGTAAGCGTGGCGTAATTCTCAACAATGTTGGCGGTGTTGACGGTCAGTTCGAAGTGCCACTGTAGCGCTTCGTTCAGAGGCAACGTTTTGCCCTCGACGGTGACAGGTTCATCGCCTTTCAGCCACAGCAGTTCGACAAGTTCTTTCACCAGTGCCGGATCGTTCTGATACCAGACGCCCAGCGCGTCACCCGGCTGGTAACGCAGGCCCGAGTCACCTAAGTCAATTTCGATATGGCGAACGTCTTTTTCAGAGTTACGCCCGGTAATTTTCTGGTTAACAGAGAGGCTAGCCACCAGCGGCGCGTCTTTGCTGTACGGGCTGGTGTGGATTTCATTTACCGCGCCAGTAGCGACGGATTGCGAAGGTGCCGCGACAGGCGCACGCGATTTAAGCGCATCAACCACGCGGGCGCGCCACTCGCTGGCAGCAGCCTGGTATTCAACATCGGCATCGACACGGTCGAGCAGGCGTTCACCACCCAGTTCCGCCAGCTTGCTGTCGAAATCTTTCCCGGACTGGCAGAAAAATTCATAAGAGCTATCGCCGAGGCTAAACACGGCAAACGCGGTGTTTTCCAGCTTTGGCGCTTTTTTGGAGAACAGGAACTTATGCAGCGCGACGGCTTCTTCCGGCGGTTCCCCTTCCCCTTGCGTTGACGTCACTACGATGAGCAGTTTTTCGCTGGCGATTTGTTTGAATTTATAGTCGCCCGCGTTCACCAGCTTAACGTTCAGTTTTGCTGCTAATAAATCATCGCGTAATGCTTCAGCAACCCGGCGCGCATTGCCGGTTTGCGAGGCGGAGATAATAGTTATACCCGGCATTTCTGCGGCTGGCGCTGGCGTCGCTGCAAGCGCAGCAGGCTGCTGATTGAGTACGCCCCAGAA
The DNA here is from genome assembly GCF_001743015.1 of Shigella sp. FC1567. Classification (NCBI taxonomy): domain Bacteria; kingdom Pseudomonadati; phylum Pseudomonadota; class Gammaproteobacteria; order Enterobacterales; family Enterobacteriaceae; genus Shigella; species Shigella sp. FC1567. Next base: position 425 of record NZ_MIIV01000141.1, on the reverse strand, counting down.
ATAGCCAGAAACCCAGGCAAGCTGGGTAGGCGTTAAATCGGTCGTGGCCGCCTGAAGGCGTGCCAGTTGCTCCGGGTTCAACGGAAGCAACGCGGAAGGTGGGACCTGTGTCGTCATGCGTCGTTATGTTCCAGTAAGCAAAGCTGTTTCTGCGCCCTGTCAGCGCCCATAAAACAGAAGAGTGAAGTGGTCAACAAAAACTGGCCACCGAGTTAGAGTTTTTCCAGTATCGATTTTCCGATTCGTTTGGGGGTAACCCACCGTTATATTCGTGCGGTCTTAGTGCGCTGTAATATCCAACGATATAGTCCGTTATGGCGTGAGCTGCCTCGCTGAAGCTTACGTAACCCACCACCGGCATCCATTCGTTCTTCAGACTCCTGAAGAAGCGTTCCATTGGGCTGTTATCCCAGCAGTTTCCGCGC
>NZ_MIIV01000140.1:0-5207 GCF_001743015.1 Shigella sp. FC1567 | reverse complement strand
AAAGGTTCTCAGTATGTATCGCTGGCCTACACACAGCGGCTTAAGGAAGCCGGATTACTGGCATCAACAGGAAGTACAGGCGACTCGTATGACAACGCGATGGCGGAGAGCATCAATGGTCTTTACAAAGCGGAGGTAATACACCGTAAGAGCTGGAAAAACCGTGCAGAAGTGGAACTGGCCACACTCACGTGGGTGGACTGGTATAATAATCGACGATTGCTGGAAAGGCTGGGCCACATCCCTCCGGCAGAAGCAGAAAAAGCTTATTATGCTTCCATCGGAAACGATGATCTGGCAGCCTGAGTTCACAGATAAAACACTCTCCAGGAAACTCGGGGCGGTTCAAACCGTTCTGACAGCTTCGGCTTTGAACTCTTTAGAGTAACGTTGGTTTTTTCTGCTCATTATTAGCTCCTTCTGATGCCATTCTATTTCAGGAAGGAGTGTCCGTTAAACTCAGGCTACCTCAGACATACAACTGCATCAGGGAGGCAGCAGATCAACTTCCGGCATGGTTCCCATTAGCTATGGATTTAGCCCTTGTAACAGGACAACGTCGCGAAGACATAACGAATATGCGGTTCAGTGATATTTATGATGATCGTCTCCACATCAGGCAAATTAAGACAGGAATGATGATTGCTATCCCCCTGTCACTCAGCCTTCCTGTCGCTGGTTTACGACTTGGTGCAGTAGTTGAACAGTGCCGCATGGTAAGTAGGGGGGATTATCTAATCAGTGCCGGGATTAGAAAAAACAGCCCTGACGGCAGCATTCACCCGGACGGCCTGACAAAGAAATTTGTCGCAGCCAGAAAATTAACAGGTATCCAGTTCAGTGAAAACCCACCAACTTTTCACGAAGTCAGAAGCCTGGCTGGACGATTGTACAAAGAAACATGTGGAGAAGAATTTGCTCAGCGTCTACTTGGCCACACATCGGAGAAGACAACAAAAATGTATCTTGATGAGAGAGAAAAAACGTACTTACTGCTCTGATTTTAACGTAAATGGATTGTTAAATGTATTTTGGTTGTGATATAACCAAAAAAGACCGGAATACAGAAATTCGAGTAAATTTCGGGGAGACATTTGCAACTAATTGATTTCAAATGCAATTAAAAAAAGACCGAATACGATTCCTGTATTCGGTCCAGGGAAATGGCTCTTGGGAGAGAGCCGTGCGCTAAAAGTTGGCATTAATGCAGGCTTAGTTGCCTTGCCCTTTAAGAATAGATGACGACGCCAGGTTTTCCAGTTTGCGTGCAAAATGGTCAATAAAAAGCGTGGTGGTCATCAGCTGAAATGTTAAAACCGCCCGTTCTGGTGAAAGAACTGAGGCGGTTTTTTTATTGGAAATCAAAAGGCTATTTTAGGTAATTAACAGAGTTTTTCAGCTCGTTCTATAAACGGTGCCAGACTCATTTTTTCGCCGGGATTGTTAGGATCATCAATCTGAATCACCGAAATGGGTTGGGCATTGGTCTTCCCACTGGCAACTTCCTTTTGTGCGATATCGTTTAAAGGATACTGCACGAGGGTACTCGGATTAATAACATACAAAGCATTACCCGGTCGGCAAGTCAGCATCACCTCTTCGCGATTAAACGCCCATTTGTCTTTACCCACTTCAAAACGACTGACGGTAATCACCTGCGGTGCAGCCAGCGCCGCTGCAGAACTGGTGAGTAACAGAAACGCCAGAATACTTTTTTTCATCATTTTCGTAATCCATCAAAAAGGTTCGAGAGTCGCAAGCAGGCTGATGATCACCAGCACTACCGCACCTATCGCCCATTCGAGTTTAGTCATCCACACAAACCAGGGTGCCGCACGATCTTCATCCTGCCTCATGCGCGGTACAAGAACATAACGATTAGCCAGCGCAATGACCACCATAATCATCACCAGGATGGCTTTGAGCAATAAGAGTTGGCCCCAGTAAGTCGTAAGCGTGGGGGGAAATCCGGTAATCAACAATGCACTAAGCACCCCGCTTGCCAGTACGCCGATCACCGCAAAATGCCCGCACCATGAAAAACGCATCAGCGCCTGAATAGCCTGGTGTCGCCAACGGCCTTTGATGAGTTGCATACACCAGAGCACCGGCAGTAATCCCCCAAACCACGCCGCCGCACAAATCAGGTGAATCGTGTGATTAGTCTGATGGATTTTCGCCGTTACCCCTTCATTCAGCGTCGCATGCCCCACTCCCGCCAGCAGAATAAATTGCGCGGTAGTGAGCATAAACAGCAAACGTGGCATATTCCGCGGTTGCATAAGGGCGCAACGTTACGAGGGCGAGAACAATTTGCCATAACCAGACGCCACCAAACTGCGTTTGCAAAACAGCCTGCCAAATGTTTGGCGAAAATACATCTGTCCATCCCGTTCCCATCAACCCGCCCTGAACGGCGAGCATTGCAGTGGCACTGATCAAACTCCAGACGGCAGCGTGCTGTTGTAAACGCAGAAAACGCTTCGCCAGCAAGCGACGAATCGTCAAGGGGGCCAGCCAGGCACCGTACATTGCGAAGCCAAAAACCAGCATCAGCGAGGTGAAATGGATAAATCGCAGCGCGATCCAGGTAAACGCCAGCATGATTTATTTCACGCTAAAGGTGTAGTGTCCTTTCGTTTTATGCCCGTCCACCGAAACAACATGCCAGTCAACGGTGTAGGTTCCGGGTTTCAGCGAATCGGCCAGTGGAACAATCAGTTGCTTTTGGTCCTGCTCATTTCGCTTCGCCGGTAATGTTTTAATATTTTCGTTTTTTGGCCCCGTGATTTTTGCACCACTGAATCCTGTTTCAACACCTTCCGAGAAGTTTAAAGTGATTGCCTGCGGTGCAGCTGTCACTTGCGCGTTTGCCGCAGGATACTGATGCGTTAAATGCGCATGTGCCCAGACGGAAGGTGTCACCAACGAAGTGGTCAGGATTGCCAGCGCGTAGCGAAGGGAGCGTGCAGTTGAAGCCATATTATCTATTACTTTTTGTAATAACTTTTTTACAGAGCATAACCTTGTCTAATGTCTGAGTCGAGGATCATCAATTCCGGCTTGCCATCCTGGCTCACTCTTAGTAACTTTTGCCCGCGAATGATGAGGAGATTAAGAATGCTGAAGAATCTGGCTAAACTGGATCAAACAGAAATGGATAAAGTGAATGTCGATTTGGCGGCGGCCGGGGTGGCATTTAAAGAACGCTACAATATGCCGGTGATCGCTGAAGCGGTTGAACGTGAACAGCCTGAACATTTGCGCAGCTGGTTTCGCGAGAGGCTTATTGCCCACCGTTTGGCTTCGGTCAAACTGTCACGTTTACCTTACGAGCCCAAACTTAAATAAAACTTATACAGAGTTACACTTTCTTACATAACGCCTGCTAAATTATGAGTATTTTCTAAACCGCACCCATAATTTGCAGTCATTTTGAAAAGGAAGTCATTATGTCGTTCTGGAAAGTTGCAGCAGCGCAATATGAGCCTCGTAAAACCTCACTCACCGAACAGGTAGCTCATCATCTGGAGTTTGTGAGGGCCGCCGCCAGGCAACAATGTCAGCTGTTAGTTTTTCCATCGCTTTCTTTACTGGCGTGTGATTATTCGCGACGTGCCCTTCCTGCCCCACCCGATCTCTCACTGTTAGACCCGCTTTGTTATGCCGCAACGACCTGGCGAATGACCATCATTGCCGGCCTTCCCGTTGAATATAACGATCGCTTTATTCGTGGAATTGCGGTGTTCGCACCGTGGCGAAAAACGCCTGGGATCTACCATCAGAGTCATGGTGCATGTCTGGGCCGTCGTTCCAGAACCATCACGGTGGTCGATGAACAACCGCAAGGTATGGATATGGACCCGACCTGTTCACTGTTTACTACAGGGCAATGTCTGGGAGAACCCGACCTGCTGGCGTCGGCCCGTCGCTTACAATTTTTTTCACATCAGTACTCGATTGCCGTGCTGATGGCAAATGCCCGTGGTAACAGTGCACTATGGGATGAATATGGTCGTCTCATCGTTCGCGCCGATCGTGGTTCATTATTGTTAGTCGGTCAGCGTTCATCACAGGGTTGGCAAGGCGATATCATTCCATTACGCTAGGCTTTTTCGGCCTGGAGCATGCCATGTTGCGCATTATCGATACAGAAACCTGCGGTTTGCAGGGAGGGATCGTTGAGATTGCCTCTGTTGATGTCATTGACGGAAAAATCGTCAACCCCATGAGCCACCTGGTGCGCCCCGATCGTCCTATTAGTCCACAAGCGATGGCGATTCATCGCATCACCGAAGCCATGGTCGCCGATAAACCGTGGATTGAAGATGTGATCCCACACTATTACGGTAGTGAATGGTATGTCGCGCACAACGCCAGCTTTGACCGCCGCGTACTGCCTGAGATGCCCGGTGAGTGGATTTGCACTATGAAACTGGCCCGTCGTTTGTGGCCAGGGATCAAGTACAGCAATATGGCGTTATATAAAACACGGAAGCTCAATGTACAGACGCCGCCGGGCCTGCATCATCACCGCGCGTTGTATGACTGTTATATCACCGCCGCGTTGCTTATCGATATTATGAACACCTCCGGCTGGACGGCAGAACAGATGGCCGATATCACCGGACGTCCGTCGTTGATGACGACCTTCACCTTTGGCAAATACCGTGGCAAAGCGGTTTCCGACGTTGCCGAACGCGATCCGGGCTATCTGCGCTGGTCATTTAATAACCTGGACAGCATGAGCCCGGAGCTGCGTTTAACACTGAAACATTATCTGGAAAATACTTAATCCGCAGGCGTAGCGGGTAATGTTCCCTGCGCCAGCGCGACCAGAAAAGCATATTCCATCGCTATGAACCGCCCCGGGTTTCCTGGAGAGTGTTTTATCTGTGAACTCAGGCTGCCAGATCATCGTTTCCGATGGAAGCATAATAAGCTTTTTCTGCTTCTGCCGGAGGGATGTGGCCCAGCCTTTCCAGCAATCGTCGATTATTATACCAGTCCACCCACGTGAGTGTGGCCAGTTCCACTTCTGCACGGTTTTTCCAGCTCTTACGGTGTATTACCTCCGCTTTGTAAAGACCATTGATGCTCTCCGCCATCGCGTTGTCATACGAGTCGCCTGTACTTCCTGTTGATGCCAGTAATCCGGCTTCCTTAAGCCGCTGTGTGTAGGCCAGCGATACATACTGAGAACCTTT